>JAQCBQ010000095.1 GCA_027621385.1 Bacteroidota bacterium
CGTTTCACCAGTGAACTACGAAGATACCGAACTTATTTCGCCTTGTCAAGGGCAAATTTGATTTTTTTGACAAAAAAGGGGCGCTATGTTTTCAGTACGTTACCCTTAAAAGGATTTTTTAGAGGTCCAAGTACGTGTTGGTTTGGCAATGGTTTAGTTTTGGTGAAGAGATTAACATGAAGCACAATACGGGGTTTAAAATCTGTTTAGTTAATGGATTTTGTTGAACTTGAAGGAAAATACAAAGAATTGCTTCTACTTTCCGAGATTAAACCCTATCTTTGCCCACCTTTTTCAGGAAAGCCCGCGGATGTGGCGTAATTGGTAGCCGCGCCAGACTTAGGATCTGGTGCCGAAAGGCGTGGGGGTTCGAGTCCCTTCATCCGCACTGTTTTGCAGCTGACAGTCTCTGTCCTTCAGCCTAGGATGCAAGGAGTTTTAGTGTGGTCTACGCCTCATCGCTTCTCCCAAAATTTCTGGGCTTTTTTTCAGCCTGATGCTGTAGTGATTTTTCAATTGTAAATGTATTTGCCATGAACATTAGCCTGGAAAAAGTAGATTCCTTAAATGCAATAATCAACATTGAGATTCAACCCGAAGATTATTCTGGGGAAATTGAAAAAGGCTTGAAATCGATGCAACAACGAGCTAATTTTCCTGGTTTTAGAAAAGGGAAAGCCCCCATGGGTATGGTTCGGAAAATCTACGGCACACAAATTCGGACCGATGAGGTGTTTAAGAAATTGAACTCAGAGCTTTTTAGCTATTTGGAAACCGAAAAAGTACAATATTTAGGTGAGCCATTGCCAAATGAAAGTAAACCCGATTCGAACAACTGGGATGTTGATGGAGTGTTTAATTTCGCATTTGACCTTGGTTTAATGCCGGATGCCGAGGTTAGTATTCCGAAGAACAACCCATTGACTTCTTATCAAATTACAATTTCAGATTCAGAAATTGACAAGGAGGTTGAACGGCTTAGAAAGGGGCAATCTAGTTTTCAGGAGCGAGAAGAGGTTTCGGACGAGGATTCAGTGATGGGCACTTTTGATTATCTGACCGAAGGAGAAGAAGTTCCAACTCAGCCCAGATGCTTTTTGCCCATGTACAAAATGGAATCGGCTAAGGCCAAAAAAGCGTTGTTGGGGAAAAAGCCCGGGGACGCTGTTTCTATTCCTACAAAAGGTTTATTTGCCGATGCAAAAACAACGTCCATTTATCTAAGTGTACCAGAAGAGGATTTGGAGAATTTGCCTAAAGAAATTGAGTTTAAAATCACCTCCATTTCTCGAATGGCTCCTGCTGAAATCAATCAAGATTTTTTCGATCAAATTTTTGGTGAAGGTCAGGTTAGTTCAGAAGAGCAAATGCGTGAACGCATTTCCAATACCCTAAAATCCAATGCCCAAGGCATGGCAAATCAGGACGTTTTAAAGGATTTGCGAGAATGGCTAATCGATAGCAATCCTATGGAATTGCCTGAAGAGTTTTTGATTCGGTGGCTGCATGCCGGCCAAAAGAAAGAAAAGTCCATGGATGAAGTGCGGGAATCGTTTCAAAAGGACAAGCGCTACATTGTTTGGGAGGTCATTCGCACCAAATTGTTAGGTAAGCATGATGTTCGTGTTGAGGGAGAAGAGCTAATGGCTGAATGCCGCGCTACCGTTGCCAACCGATTAATTCGAGCAGGGTATCAATTTGATGAAAAACAGTTGGATGATGTAGTTGCTCGATTTATGCAGGACAAAGAAGAGATTCGGAAGATCCACGAAAATTTGTTGGAAGTAAAAGTGCTAGAAGCTGTAAAATCCGAATTGACAATAGCTGAAAGTGTCATAGATTCGGAAGCATATTTTGAGCTCAAAAAAGCCTAAGCCTCACCTCCATTTTCCTTATCTTTGTTCCTTCGGTACTAATGCCGAACGCTAATTTATTGTCTATGTTCCCACATGATGAGTTTAAAAAGTATGCGGTTAAACACCGGGGCATTTCGAGTATGCATCTCGACACCTACATGTCTTCCGTTGAAAACATGACGCGTACCGTTATTGAAGAACGTCCCGTCAATTTCCGCGAGGTAGATGTCTTTTCCCGCCTAATGATGGATCGCATCATATTTTTAGGCACTCCAATTGACGATTATATTGCAAATATTATTCAGGCTCAATTGTTGTTTCTGGAAAGTGCAGATAGCAAACGAGATATACAGATTTACATTAATTCTCCTGGTGGTTCAGTATATGCTGGCCTAGGGATTTACGATACAATGCAGTGGATTGGTCCTGACGTTGCTACAATTTGCGTTGGGCTAGCTGCTAGTATGGGTGCAGTTTTATTGTGTGCCGGAGCTGCGGGGAAACGCACAGCCTTGCCTCATTCCAGAATTATGATTCATCAGCCGCTGGGTGGAGCTCAAGGGCAAGCCTCAGATATTGAAATTACGCACCGTGAAATTCAAAAACTGAAAAAGGAATTGTATCAAATCATTGCCAACCATTCCAACCAGCCTTTTGATAAGGTTGAGGCCGACTCTGACAGAGATTATTGGATGATTGCACAAGAAGCCAAGGAATATGGAATGATTGATGAGGTGCTAGCCAAACAAGTTGGAAAGTAATGGCCAAACCTCCAGCTCAGTTTTGTTCATTTTGCCTTCGGCCAAGGACCGAAGTTGACTTGTTGATTAGTGGGCACAAAGCTGAAATATGTTCAGATTGTGTAGAGCAAGCGCACGAAATTGTTCATGCTGAGCGGACCTCAGCACCGGGAAAACGGGCATCAAATGAGCTGAAGTTGATAAAGCCAAAGCAAATTAGAGCTTTCCTTGATGAATATGTTATTGGGCAAGATGAGGCAAAAATCACGCTTGCTGTTGCGGTGTATAACCACTATAAGCGCATAAATCAAGCCGGTAAAAACAAAGACGATATCGAAATTGATAAAAGCAATGTTATTCTAGTTGGAGAAACAGGTACGGGAAAAACTCTAATTGCCAGAACCATTGCTAGAATGCTCAATGTTCCTTTTTGCATAGCAGATGCCACAGTTTTAACGGAGGCCGGTTATGTAGGGGAAGATGTAGAAAGTGTGCTGACGCGATTGCTACAGGCAGCGGACTACAATGTTGAATCCGCGCAACGAGGCATTGTTTTTATTGATGAGATTGATAAAATTGCTCGTAAGGGGGATAATCCCTCGCTTACCCGAGATGTTAGTGGAGAAGGCGTGCAACAAGGACTATTGAAATTACTGGAAGGAAGTGTGATTGGAGTTCCACCTCAGGGAGGTAGAAAGCATCCTGAACAAAAACTGATTCAGGTGGATACTCGACAAATATTATTTATTTGCGGAGGAGCCTTTGATGGGATTCAACGCCGCATTTCAGACCGTTTGTCTAGGCAATCGATTGGATTTAAACCTCAAGGAAAAACTCGGCCAAACGAAGAAGATGTGCTTCAGTATGTCGCTCCTCAAGACATAAAGTCGTTTGGATTAATTCCAGAATTGGTTGGACGGCTTCCTGTGGTTACTTATTTGTCTCCATTGGATGCATCTGCATTGAAGCGCATTTTGACAGAACCCAAAAACGCTCTTTTAAGTCAGTATCAAAAGCTGTTGGAAATGGACAATGTACACCTTAAGGTTGAAGATGAGGTGTTGGATTTGATCGTAGAAAAAGCGTTAGAATATAAGTTAGGGGCTCGTGGTCTTCGCTCTATTTTCGAGGCAATTATGAGGCAGGAGATGTTTGATGCTCCAGATTCAGGGGCGTCTGAGCTAATAATTACCCGCGAGATGGCCGAAAAACGGCTCGCTCAATCTCAATTTGGTTCGGCAGCTTAAACTCTATTTATGTCTGATTTGCCCCAACTTATTTATGGCTGGCATCCGGTTTTAGAAGCACTGGAGGCAAATCATCCCATTGAAAAAATCCTACTTCGAAAGGGAATCAGTGGCAGAGGGGCCGAACAATTGTTGCGCATAACCCAAGAACGGAATATTCCTGTTCAAGAGGTTCCACAAGAAAAGTTGAATAGAACAACCCGAGGCCAACACCAAGGTTTGATTGCCTTTCGGTCTGTTGTTCCGAATCCTGATATTCAAGATATTGTTGCACAGATTTTTGAGGCGGGACAATCTCCATTTATTGTTTTGCTTGATCAGGTTTCGGATGTCAGAAATATGGGGGCTATTGCTCGAAGTGCACTGTGTTTTGGTGCGCATGCATTGGTAATACCTTCTAGGGGGTCGGCCTTAATCAGCGAAGACACCATTAAATCTTCAGCAGGAGCCTTGCTTCATTTACCCTTGTGTCGAGTTTGGAACTTAAAGGATACCATTCGAGAATTAAAGGAGAGCGGATTGCATTTTTTTGCTGTTCATGAAAAGGGAGAATTACTGCCCTCTAAGGCAGACTTAAATCAACCTCTTATGCTGATGTTGGGTTCCGAGCATGAGGGTATTTCTCCAGCGTATTTAAGCTTGGCAGATAGCTCCATTTCTATTCCACAAACCGGACCGGTTTCTTCTTTGAATGTATCTGTAGCTGCCGGCATTTTAGCGTATGAAACCTTCAAGCAGCGTAAGGGCTGAGCCGCTTCCGCCTGATTTTATTGAGGCATGCACGAAGGCCTGGGGGGCAGATGCAGAGCCACGATTGCTTGCTCTAAATCAACCAGCCGTCAGTTCCATTCGTCTTCATCCCCAAAAAAGGTTTAGCCACTCCACATTAGAAAAGGTTCCTTGGCATCCTGAAGGAAGATATTTGCTCCAACGGCCCGTATTTACTCTAGATCCTGCATTCCATGCCGGTGCATATTATGTTCAAGAGGCCTCGTCTATGGTGCTGTGGGAAGTAATAAATCAACTTCCTAAGCCTAAATTCGCCATTGATTTGGCAGCGGCTCCAGGAGGGAAAAGTACCTTGTTGTTGGATTGGATGCAGGAAAAGGGGTGGTTGTTGGCGAATGAGCCGATTCCCAACCGAGCCTTGGCTCTCCAAGACAACCTTAAAAAATGGGGGTACTCAAATTCCATGCAATCAAGAGTGTATCCTGAACAATTGGCTATAGCTATTCCGGAATCTGCCGATCTGCTGCTGTTGGATGCACCTTGTTCTGGGGAGGGCATGTTTCGTAAGGATGCATTTGCCCGGCAACAATGGTCATTTCACCTTAGAACTCAATGTGCGAAAACGCAAACTTCGATATTGCCAGATGCCGTTAAATTAATCAAGCCTGGGGGACATTTGATTTACAGTACATGTACCTTTAATGAGCATGAAAATCATGGCCATGCAGACCTATTGTTTTCTTTGGGTATGCGGCCGGTTCAACTGAATTTATCAGAAGACTTTGGTTTTAAACAGCTTCCTAATTCAATGGGTTGGATTGCATACCCTGGCGAAGTAAAAGGGGAAGGTTTTTATGTTGCTGTCTGGAAAAAAGAAGGGACTTGCGTTGAGGAGGAGATGGAAGTGGCACCTAAATCTGCGAACAGTTGTCCTTTTTCGGCATACCTCCCCGAGCATGTGCAGTGGAACTGCATGGAATGGAATTTAGCTTGGTATGCCATTCGACAGCCTCTTCCTTCCTTTTGGTCGCGAATTCCAGGCTTGCAATTTCTGGGTATTTGCTTAGGAAAATCCGAAAAGGGACGTTCTATTCCCGATGCCCATTTGGCCTTTATTTCGGGATGTTCTGCACCTCGACTTAGCTTGGATGAAGTTCAGGTATTGCCATATTTGAAAGGTCTGGCACCTGTTTTTAAACCACAGAGTGAGCCCTGGATTTTAGCTGAATTCAATGGACTTGGTTTGGGCTGGTTAAAAACAGCGGGAAATAGATTTAACAATGCCTACCCTCAACCCTGGCGAATTCGAATGGATATCCCCGCTAAGCTATCAAACCCCTGGCTTTAATTCAGAAATGAACTAGGCTACATTATGTATCTTTACTAAAATTAACGGAATGAACCCTTCTGCTATTGTATTTCAGGTCGCCGATAAATTGATGCGGTATGTTCGTGTTGACACCCAATCGGATGCATCCTCCTCAACTCAGCCCTCTACGTTTAAACAGTTGGACTTAGCCAAGATTTTGGTTGAAGAACTTCGGTCCTATGGAATTGAACAGGTGGAACTGGATGACAACGGATATGTCTATGCGCGCATTCCTTCAAACTTGCCGGAGGGGTTAAAAGCACCAAGCATTTGTTTTTGTTCGCATGTTGATACTGCGCCCGATTGCAGCGGTACGAATGTAAAACCCATTTTACATCCCAAATGGGACGGCAGTCCGATTGTACTGCCTGACAATCCCGCTGTTGTTATTTCTAAAGAGCACCAAGTGTATTTAAAAGAGCGCATTGGCGACGACATCATTACCGCCTCTGGAACTACGCTTCTTGGAGCAGACGATAAAGCGGGAGTGGCTATAATTATGGAGTTGGCACAGCAGCTGATGCAGCATCCAGACTGCTTGCATGGAGATGTAGTTGTTTTATTTACTCCCGATGAAGAAATAGGTCGAGGCGTGGATGCCATTAATATGGCTAAGGTTAATGCAGATTTTGGATACACATTGGATGGCGGACCAAGGGGAACTTTGGAAGGAGAGAATTTTAGTGCAGACTTTGTTGAAATTTCATTCAAAGGAATAAGTGCGCACCCTGGATATGCAAAAGGCAAAATGGTAAATGCCATCAAAGTGGCGGCCCATTTTTTAAGTACCCTACCTTCAGAGAACCTTTCGCCTGAAACAACGGAAGGCCGGCAGGGATTTGTGCATCCAATGGGATTAAAAGGCCAGCTGGAACAAGCCAGTGTTTCTTTTATTTTGCGCGATTTCGATACCGCCAAACTGGATGAGCAAGCCGCCAAATTGGAAACCTTGGCAAAACAAGCATGCCATGCTTTTCCTGGCTCAGATTTCACCATGATCAGGAAAGAACAATACAGGAATATGGCTGAAATTTTGCGGCAGCATCCCGAGGTAATGGAATTGGCAAGGCAGGCGTATCAGGATGCGGGATTAAGGGTGCAAGAACTTCCGATTCGAGGAGGAACAGATGGCAGTCGCTTGAGCTTTATGGGTTTACCTTGTCCAAACATATTTACCGGTGAGATGGCCATTCATTCGGTTCAGGAATACGTCAGCGTTCAAGATATGGAAGCCGCTGTTCAAGTGTGCATGCATTTACTCAAAAGAGCCGTTAAATAGGTGGTGTTTTAGCGCACCTTTATGCTGTTCTTGGTGTTTGGCCCAATTTCCACTACACAGCTATTGAAATCGGGGGGGCCGAATCGCCCTCGGGCGTTGTTGCTGAATCCGTATGCTTCGGTTGGAAGCCCAAAAGTATTTTTATCGAGCACACCATTGTTGTTTTCATCGTGAAATACAGCTACAGCATACCTGCCGGGTGGAACATTTAAATCAACAATGACCGTTGCCGATTCTACAGATACACTTTTTAGGTGAACGGCTTTTTTGGGTTCGGTGAACCCCTCAGGCTTATTGTACAAAGCAACTCGAACTGAGCCCCGAATTGAAGTAATGCCTTCTATGGTTAACTGTGCCTGGGTTGGGGCCTTTGAGAATGAAAGTCCGAGACCTGCCATGCACAAAGGCAGAACTGACCATAAAGGGAATTGAAATTTTTTAATCTTGGCCATGGAAAAAGGATGCATACAATGGATTGGAGGACTTGAAGATTTCAATTATGATTTAGAATACATGGATTCCACCAGTTGCGCATACTTTTCATATACCGCTTTACGCCTTAATTTAAGGGTTGGGGTTAATTCTCCCCCTTCTATTGAGAAAGGCTGTGCTACAAGGCTGAATTTTTTGACTTGTTCCCACTGTCCAAATCGTTTATTTATGGATTGAATTTCACGTTCAAATTTTGCCCGTACAAGTTCATCATTAATCAGCTCTTCATGCGGGCGAAGTGGCAGGTTTTTATGCCTTAGCCAGGCTTCTACATGTTCCCACGCGGGCGAGATAATGGCTGAAGGGAAATTGCGGTCTGGCCCCACCACCATAATTTGTTCAATAAAAGTAGATTCCTTGAACGCGTTTTCCATGGGTTGTGGAGCAATGTATTTACCGCCGCTCGTCTTAAACACTTCTTTTTTCCGGTCGGTGATGGCAAGGAATTTTCCTTCCCGGAATTCGCCGATGTCGCCGGTATGAAACCAGCCTTCGGCGTCCATCACCTCGGCAGTAGCTTCCGGTTTGTTGTAGTATCCCATCATAACGTTGGGGCCTTTGCACAGAATTTCACCATCATCGGCAATTTTAACCTGAACACCATCGATAACAGGACCTACCGATCCGAACATCCGTCCGGAATGTGGCATTTGGTTTACCGTAATAACGGGGCTTGTTTCAGTAAGACCGTAGCCTTCCAGCACCGAAATGCCGGCTGCGGTAAACACTCTTGCCAGCCTAGGCTGTAAGGCCGCAGCACCTGTAACGATGACTTCAGCTTCTCCACCCAAAGCGGCCCTCCACTTTTTAAAGACCAACGCATCGGCAATTTTCAGTTTAAAACTGTACCAAGCTCCATTTTTTCCGTGCAATTCATAGGCGTGGCCCAGTTTTAATGCCCAGAAAAAGATGGCTCGGATGGGTTGTGGTTTTGCGCGTCCGGCGGCCACAATTTTATCGTACACTTTTTCTAGCAGCCTTGGGACAGTGGTAAAGGCATAAGGATGAACTTCTTTCAGATTTTCTCCGATGGTTTCCATGCTTTCAGCGTAGTAAATGCTGGCCCTCAGGCTTACATACAGGTAGCCAACCATGCGCTCAAAAATATGGCACAAAGGCAAAAAGGAAAGGACCTTTTTGTCTTGGAACATGGGAAATAAATCGGTGCAGGTATTGACGTTTGATAGGATATTCTGGTGGCTAAGCATCACCCCTTTTGGTCGTCCCGTGGTTCCACTGGTGTAGATTAAGGTCATCAGATCTTTGCTGCGGATATTGCTGCGTCTAGATTCCAGAGTTTTGGGGTCGGGGTTCTCCTTTCCAATGGAAATCAATTCGGACAGGATTTTTCCTTCTGCATGGGCTTCGAACGTAACTACGTGTTGAATGGAAGGAACTTGATCTTTTATACTCAGCCATTTTTGAATAAACTCATCTTTTTCGATGAACAAAACTTTCACTTGAGCATCGTTTAGTATATAGGCCTGATCATCAGCGGAAGCGGTTGGGTACATCGGAACGCTGATTCCACCGAGTTGGCTAACAGCATAATCAGCCCAGTTCCATTCCGGGCGATTGAAGGAAATAATGGCAGCCCGATCTCCGGCTTCAAATCCTAAATGGAGTAGGCCGTAACTGAGATGATTAATGATTTCAAGGCAGGTTTTTGCTGAATATTCAATCCACTGTCCGTTTTTTTTGCCGGCCAGCATGCTGCGTTCAGGGCATTGGGCTGCATATTCCAACAGCAAATCAAAGTTGCGTGAAGCTCTCATTTGAAATTATTTTTGGAAAGTTACGGAAGTTTTTGGGCATTGCCTTCGCTGGGGAATGTTGAATTAAATTTTGAGGCAGAATACCGGTGAATTTAAACAGAAATGGAATCGGCCAAGGTTCCGTCGAGTGAATTCAAATTGGGGCGGCAGCCGGGCTTTCCGGGCTACTCCGCGGTCCAAAACGGGCCGGCACTTGCCCGGCGGTAGCTCCTCACGTCGCTCCGCCAGGTAAGCGCCGGCAGCCGTT
>JAQCBQ010000096.1 GCA_027621385.1 Bacteroidota bacterium
TCGTCAATCCCTGCCGCAGGCGGCGTTGAGCGTGTTGGGGGTATTGATTCTCTATTGCGGTTTTGGCATGGCCTCGGCATACAGAATGGGTGTCGCACTGCTGAACCCCTTTATTTTTATCATTCCCTTGCCTGGAATTTTTTCAAGGCAGCAGTAGCGACCTACCCTTAACATTTAGAAAGAATATGGAGCAAGCCGATAAAACCCGGAGTCGAACTTTATGTGCCTCCATGCGTTATTATCTCAGTATCAATTGAAAATGAATTCAACCGGCCGTCCTAGCTTCTTGCATTTTGCCCATAGCAAATTGCTGTCCGATTCGGCTCGAATCTGGGGCGAAAAAGCAATTCTAAGTATCGCCATTGTCTCGTTTATTATTCATTTGGCCCTAATTTATTTGCTTCAATGGGGCTGGATTTCATTGCCAGGGGGGACCGAGTTGTTAAGCAACCCCATCGCGGCCATTTATACCCCCTTTTCGTTTATTCTGCTGTATGAAGTCTATTTGTTGATTTATTACCTTCCGAAGTCCATCACCACCTACATCAGCAAGCAGTATGAAATCATTACCCTGATTGTAATACGACGTCTATTCAAAGATTTGTCGAATTTATCGCTCACCTCAGACTGGTTTCAAAGCAATTACGACCTTCAGTTTACCTACGATTTAATCACATCCATTGTGCTGTTCTTTTTCATCTATTTGTTCAATGTGCAAAGTCGAAAACGGCATGCGCGCATCCCTGAAGATGGAATTCAGGCACAATCCATTCAACGGTTCATTCAATTAAAAAAGACCATTGCAACAGCCTTGGTACCCTTGTTTTTGCTCCTTGCTGTATTTTCCTTCGGACATTGGGCTTTGGGTTTGATTCAAACTTCAGACGGGATAGCGCTATCGTTTAAAAACATCAATAATATTTTCTTCGAGCAGTTTTTCACTGTTTTGATTTTTGCAGATGTGATTTTATTGTTGTTCTCTTTCTATCATACCGACGATTTTCATAAGGTTATACGAAATTCAGGGTTTGTAATCTCTACCATCTTGCTCCGCATTTCTTTTTCAGTTACAGGCCTGCTCAATACCGCTCTTATCGTGGCCGCCATTGTTTTCGGATTGCTTATTTTGTTAATTCACAATCGGTTTGAAAAGCACTTGTCGGAGCAGCCACAATCGGCTTGATTTGAGGTGTGGTTTTAGTCTATCTCGGTCTAGTCATTAACGGTAATTGTTAAGACGAACAAAGAGGATGTATTGAATATTTTTTTAATGAAGGATCTTATCACTTGTGTCCGATAAAACTATTTTAAAAGCGGGGTTTCCTGCTAAGGATTCATCGTTTAGTAAAATTAGATTCTTTTTCAACTAAACCTCTGGTCCAATTTTCGGGGAGTGTTACACAATCCCGCACGTTCGGGACTGGGCGCTGCGCATCTCACGAAAGATTAGCTGTTGGGTGCTGGTGTTTTATTGTCAGTTATTTTCGGTATTCTTATGTTTTTCGGACTTATAATAACGTAATTTGTTTTCTTTCCGCTGTCTTCTGCTTTCAACATTTCTTTTGAAACTAAATCTTGCAAATCTCGCAAAGCTGTATCTGTCGAGCATTTGGTAAGTTTCGCGTAGGTTGAAGTTCGTAAAAACCCCAATTCTGTACCGTAATTGTCATACATATAATTAATTATATGTCGTTGTCTTTCATTAATGTTAGTTGGCCTGTGCTTGTCCCAAAAGTGAGCTTTATCCAAAATGATTTCTAAATTTTGTTCACTTGAAATTAAAGCCCTTTCAAAACAACCAAGAAACCATTCTAAATATTTTGTGATGTCCGATGTTCCTTTTTGTGCTTCCTCAATAATGTTGTTATAGTGTTTATGCTCTTTGAAGATTTGGTTTGATACGCTGTAAAAACGAATTTTACTATTATCGCTTTTTGCTAACCACATATCTAAAATCGCTCTCGCTATTCTTCCGTTGCCATCATCAAAAGGGTGAATTGTAACAAACCAAAAGTGAGCAATGATAGATTTCAGAACTAAATCCAATTTTTTTTCACTATTCAACCAAGTTAAAAATTGTTCCATTTCGTGTGGAACTCTGTCGGCTGATGGTGCTTCAAAATGTATTTTTTCCCTACCAAAATTGCCAGAAACTACCTTCATACCGCCTGAACGATATTTGGCAACATCTATTTGCTGATAACCACTAAATCCTGTTTGAAAAAGTGAGTTATGCCAACCTAAAAGACGTGATTCTGAGAGTGGCTTGTCGAAATTTTGTGTAGCATCTAAAATGACCTCAACAATTCCTTCAATGTTTCGGGGTGTCTTTAAAAAATCAGCAGTTTCAATACCTAATTTTCGGGCGATAGACGAGCGAACCAGTTCGGGATTTAAAAATTCACCTTCAATTCTTGATGTATCTACAACATCTAATATTAGCGATTCTAAAGTGGCACGTTCTATAAAATCGAAACCTAAACTTTCCATTCGACCCAATAAACGGCCTTGTAAATGCCTTACAGAAGCCAAGATGGGTGATAGTTTGTCGTTATCCCAAAACAAGTTTGTCCAATTTTCTCTTTCGTGTATGTACATAATTACCGCCGCAAGATTTGCGGTAAAAATACGCCCTTTACACCGCAAAACAATTCTTTGCTTCCAAAATCTTTAATATAGCCTTGATTTATCGTTGCTCACATTTGCATATCCCCAGAATCACTCTTTCGAATAATTAATGTTTGTCAGCGCCGAACCTAATATAAGATGGACCACCCAAAACGCAGCCAACACATGCATTTTCTTTAGATTGCCATAAGAATCCCTAAAGGACCTGTCAACTCCTTTTAAATCTTCTAATTCCGATGGGATAAATGCTTTGATGCATTCAATTTCTTTTTTACCTGAACGTTTAACCTATTAGCCCCCCTTCCATCGATTTGCTCATTTTGGCCTATCTTTGATTTGGTTTTCGGACGTACAGCATGAATAAAAACAACCTTGCCCTGATTCTAGCCTGCCTAGCCCTGGGCCTTTCGATGTTTGCTTTTTTTAGAAACTCAGCTCCCGTTTCGGCCAGCGTTACCGTGGCCGATTCAACGGAAATGGAATCCGAAGAATTGGAGGTGGCCGTTTTAATGCAACGCTTCCAGTGGAACGTGAACAAACTTTATTTTGCGGGTATGGCCAACAACAAACCCTTGGCCAATTTTTACCTGCACGAATTGGAAGAAAGCATGGAAGAGCTGGCCGAGCATCCCATCGAAGAAAACGGACAGCGCCTCGATGAATTGGTGCGTGCCTGGGGCTTGGCGCCCCTGGAAAGCTTAGAGGATTCCTTGGGAAAAACCGACCCAAAAGGCTTTAAATTGGCCTATGAAGCCTTCATTAAAAATTGCAATGGTTGCCACATTTCCAGTGGACATCCCTACATCCGAATTGTACTCCCCACTCAACCCGTAATGGACAATCAAGATTTTAACCCATGATGCTGCAATCCATTTTACTTGCTTCGGCCGGAACCTTTTCAAAAGGGTTTATTATTTTGTTTCGCGAAGGCTTTGAGGCTCTGCTTATATTATTCATCTTGCTCGGCTTTCTCAAAAAATCGGGCCGCAGTGAACAGGCCCCGGCCTTATATTGGGGTGCCTTGATGGCCGTAGGCGCTAGTTTGCTCATTGGTCTTTTGTTGGGAGCCCTGAAAATTTCAATGGAAGGTACCGCCGAAAAGGTGTTTGAAGGCCTAGCCATGTACATTACAGCGCTGTTGCTGGGCGGCATGATCTTGTGGATGATTCGCTTCCAAGGGAATACGGCCGAACTGAAAAGCCAAGCCGCCAGCCTTGCCGACCAAAACAACCGCTGGGGTTTAGGATTGCTGATGTTTTTCAGTGTGCTACGGGAAGGACTAGAAACGGTTTTGCTGTTTATGGGACCGGTGGAAGAGGGCGGAAATTGGTGGGCCGGGCTGGGTGGCGGACTCTTGGGCTTGGCCTTTGCCGCCGCTTTAAGTTTTGCCCTTTTCAATGGTCTAATTCGCCTGAATTTTTCTTTGTTTTTTAATGTTACCACCGGCATTTTGTTGTTCATGGCCGCAGGTATGGTGGCCTACGGTACGCATGAACTGATTGAAGCAGGTTGGCTTCCTGCCATACAAGAGAAGGTATGGAACATCAATCCAGCCGATTTGCCCGACGGCAGTAAACACCCCTTCCACGATAAGGGAAGTGTGGGCGGTTTGCTCAAAGCCTTGTTTGGGTACAACGGAGATCCCGATTTACTTGAGCTGTTGCTGTGGTTGGGCTATTTGATGGGGGGTGGATATTTATGGTATCGCCTAAAACCCAAAAAACAATCTTAAGGCATGGCTGCGCCCAACCTAAATAAAGCTGGTTTACGTTCTACCCCCGCCAGGCAGCGAATTTTAGAGTACCTAAACCAACATGAACGGGCGCTGGCGCTTACCGATTTAGAACGCGATCTTTCCGATGCCGGAGATCGGGCCACCTTATATAGAACCTTAAAGTCCTTCGAAGATGCCGGAGTGGTGCATAAAGTGGTGGGCCTTGACGGAGTAATTCGGTTTGCCTTATGCGAATCGGCTTGCCGACTTCACCATGCTCATTTTCACACCCACGCCCATTTTTCTTGTCAAAACTGCGGACATTTGACCTGTTTGCAAGAAATTGAATTGCCGCGCATCGAATTGCCCGAAGGCTACACCACCGACGATGTTCAATTGGTGTTTAGCGGCACCTGCCAGCATTGTGCAAAGCCCTAATCCTTACATTCCCAGCAGCGTACCGTCCGGTCGTCGCTGACACTGATTAGTTGCTGGTCGTTGAGCCACAACAAGGCATTCACCGAATGGGAATGAGCCTGTTTTATGACCGGCTTGCCCAGCCTGAGCTGAAAAGACAAATCCTTGGAATCCCAAATTTTTAGGGTTTTATCTCGGCTGCAGCTGGCCAGGTATTTAGAACTGGGCGAAAAGGCCAAGCCATAGATGGCATAATTGTGGGCTTCAATCTTGGGTTGAATTTCTTGCATTTGCGTATTGAACCAATACAGCCCCGCGTCTTTTCCTCCAAAAACCCAGCTTCCATTGGGGTGGCGGGTTATGGAAAAAACAGGCCATTCGCAGATGGAATAGCGTTCGGCCAGGGCTACTTCTACATCAATTCGGCATTTTAATACCCCCGAAGGGTCTCCGACCAACAGAATTTCATTCGAAGAAAAAGGCATCCAACTTCGAGCGGATTGAACGGGTAAGGCGATGCCTTGCAACCAGGCTCCACTCTCCCGGTCAAATTGGGCAAAAAATCCATCGCGGCTTAGTCCGCCTATCCGTTGTTCATCTAGCGCCTTTAGGTCAAATATACTGCCTCGCTGCAGTTCATATCGGTGCAGAATTTGGCCATCGCTGATGCGCAAGCAGAGCACATCTCCGTTCATTTGACCGATCCACAATAGGTTTGAGTGTGGGTCGGCAAACAGGCTATAAATACTGGATGTGGTATAGGCCAAGGCCAGGGGCTCAGCATCTAAATTCCAGGCGGCGACAATTCGATCACCCCCACCCGAAAAAAAAGAATAGGAGTTCAATCCTTGGCACAGGGCGTACACCGGTTGGCTGTGTTCACCCAAGATTCGGTGCTGCTGCAGCTGCACGGTGTTAGGGTTGAGGAACCATTAAAAACACCTTGGTCAAGGACTGCGTTTTGCCGGCTACCGATTGAATCAGAATGGGTTCAGATTGAGGTTGGTAGCCTTTGGGGCTTGCCAGCAGTGTAAAGGACTGATCGCCGGGAATGCTGACCCTAAATTCGCCATTTTCAGAGGTTTCAATGGTTTGAACCACCTTTCCGGCGGCATCGGTTAAGCGCAGTTCCGTTTCAAGCGCCATGGCATTGGATTTATCTAAAATCTTGCCTTGAAGAAGGCACACCGTAGGCCGTTTGGCCGCACTATTTCTGTCGATGGGCAGCACATAATTGCTTAAATCAATTTCATAGATATCGTAGCTTTCGCCCAAGCTTTCCTTGCGGCGGCTGCTTACCCAACCGGTATTCCCATCTACCGAAAGGCTGAAATAGACCTCATCGCCTTCGGTGTTTATGGGATAGCCTAAATTTTGAGGCGGCAGCCAGGTGTTTCCTTCGCGGCGGGTCACAAAAATATCGTAACCGCCCATGCTTTCGGGGCGGTTGGAGCTAAAGAACATGGTTTTACCATCGGGGTGAATGGAAACTGAGTTTTCGTCATACACCGTATTCACGGGAGCTCCCAGATTGGTAGCGCTACCGTATTCGGTGCGCTTTTCTTTTTTCAGCATCCAGATGTCGCCATTGCCTTTGGCTCCGCGTTTTTCCCGTTCGCTAATCAGGTACATGGTTTTGGCGTCGGCGGACAGGCAGGCGGAAGATTCAAAATAGCTGGTATTGATGTCGCCGCCCATGGCCTTTGGCTCTCTCCAATTGCCCTTTTTGTCGCAGCGGGAATAAAAAATATCTCCGCCTTTTTCGCTTTTATACACAAAGAGCATATCGCCTTGTGGAGATAGTCCCAAGCAGGCGTCGTGTTCGGGAGTATTTACTTTTCCAGGCAGCGGTTCGGGCTCTTTCCAGATTCGGGTTAAGCTATCACGGCGACTCATCCAGATGTCTTGGAAGTAAATTCCATGTTCTTCATCCATGTCTTTGCCTGTATTTTCAATTCGGGCGCTGGTAAAAAACAAGGTGTTTTCATCCAAACTCAGAAAAACGGAACTTTCGACTCCGTCCGTGTTTAGTACTTCAAGGGGACGCAGGCTTACCGCCTGGGGTTTTGATTTTTCGTTCCGGGCATTTTTGGCATACGAAAGCCATAACCCAGCATCGTCTAAGTCTTCTCCTTTCAATTGAGGCTGGGCGCGTTGCAGCAGCTGGATGGCAGAATCGAGCTGCCCTTCTCCAAACAAGGCCTTCCCTTCCCATAAATCCAATTCGGGAAAGGACTTCGTACTTACTTGTCGAGCCCGAGAAAACAAAAAAGAGGCTTCGGAGAAGAGTCGAATTTGATGCGCTGATTTTCCGGCAGCCAAATAAATTTCAGGATTGTCTTTGATTTCAGAAAGCAGGTCGATGTAGCCATCGTAGGCGGCTTTAAAGTAGGCATTTCGGTAATTTTCATTGGCCGAAGACCACTTAATCAACTGGGCGGGCTGCCAACGGGTTTGGGCGCTCAGGTTTACGGAAAAAACCAGTGTCAATATTAAAAAACATCTCATATTCTTACTGAATTTTCATAGGCAGTCCATGTATTCATCAGCAATCCGATTCGGGTCATGGGGCCCACTCCACCGGGCACAGGTGTAATGGCTGAACACTTGGGAGCAACTTCTTCAAAAGCCACATCACCCTTTAAGCGCCAACCTCTGGGGTGAGAAGAATCGGGTACGCGAGTCGTTCCCACATCGATGACAACAGTGCCTTCGCTTACCATATCGGCACGCAAAAACCCTGGAATTCCCAATGCCGCCACAATCACATCTGCCTGAAGGCAAATGTCCTTCAAATTCTGAGTCTTAGAATGGGTCAAGGTCACTGTGGCATCAGCTCCAGGACGCGACATCAAGATGGATAGCGGAGTTCCGACGATATTGCTTCTACCGATTACCACCACATGTTTTCCTGAAACAGAAATCTGGTTTCGGCGCAACAGTTCCATAATTCCCCAGGGCGTAGCCGCGACAAAACCGGGCAAGCCCAAGGTCAAGCGCCCCATATTTTCCGGATGGAATCCATCCACGTCCTTTTCGGGAGCAATGGCTCCGATAATGGTTTGATTGGAAATTCCTTTGGGCAGGGGCAATTGAACAATAAACCCATGCACACCGTCGTCTTGGTTTAACCCTTCAATGGCTTGGAGCAGTTCAGCTTCAGAAACGGATTCGGGAAAGCGGATGAGTCGAGACTGAAAGCCCACTTCGGCACAATCGTTCATTTTATGCGTCACATAGCTTTCGCTGCCTCCGTCGTTCCCTACCAAAATTGCGGCCAAGCAGGGACTTGCGCCCGATTCCTGGACTTTTTGACGCAATTCAGCTCGAATTTCAGTAGCCAGTCGATTTCCGTCCAACATCAAGGGAGAAGCGTTCATCGAGGCCCCATTTTTGGCATATTCTGCATCATCTTTGCCATGTTTTGTTTGTTGCCCATGAGCTTCATCATTTTCCGCATTTCATCAAATTGCTTCATGAGCTTATTCACGTCTTGAATGGAAGTACCACTGCCTTTAGCAATGCGTTCTTTCCTTCGGCCATTTATTAGGGTGGGTTCTGCCCGTTCAGCGGGAGTCATGGAATGAATAATCGCCTCTACGCCTTTAAAAGCATCGTCGTCGATGTCAATTTCTTTCATCATTTTTCCTACTCCTGGAATCATTCCCATCAAATCTTTCAGGTTGCCCATCTTTTTGATTTGTTGAATTTGAGAGAGGAAATCGTTGAAATCGAATTGGTTTTTCTGGATTTTCTGCCGCAGTTTTTCGGCTTGCTTTTCGTCGAATTGTTCTTGGGCGCGTTCCACGAGCGAAACGATATCGCCCATGCCCAAAATTCGATCGGCCATACGTTCTGGGTAGAAGGCATCGAGGGCGTCGAGTTTTTCGCCGGTACCAACAAATTTAATGGGCTTATTGACCACCGAGCGGATGGTTAAGGCCGCTCCACCGCGGGTATCTCCGTCAAGTTTAGTCAGTACTACTCCATCGAAATCCAAGCGGTCGTTGAAGGCCTTGGCTGTATTCACCGCATCTTGTCCCGTCATCGAATCGACAACAAAAAGAATTTCATCGGGAGATAGGGCGGCTTTCAGCGCTGCAATTTCCTTCATCATCGATTCATCTACCGCTAAGCGACCGGCGGTATCGACCAATACTGTTGAAATTCCTTTTTCCTTGGCTTCGCGCACGGCCCGTCGAGCAATATCAACCGGATCGGTACTGGTTTTATCGCTGAACACGGGCACCCCAATTTGTTCTCCCAACACGTGAAGCTGATCTACGGCGGCGGGGCGGTATACGTCGGCAGCTACCAGCATCACCTTATGGCCTTTTTTGTTTTTTATGTATTGCCCAAGCTTTCCGGTAAAGGTTGTTTTACCTGAACCTTGCAATCCGGCCATTAGAATAACCGCAGGCGAGCTTTTTAATTTAATATCGGCACGCTCACCACCCATCAGGGCCACCAGCTCTTCATGCACAATTTTCACCATCAATTGCCCGGGAGAAACCGCAGTAAGCACCTGCCGTCCAAGGGCCTTCTCCTTTACTCGGTCGGTAAATTCCTTAGCGACTTTGTAATTCACGTCCGCATCTAAAAGAGCACGCCGGACTTCCTTCAGGGATTCGGCAACATTGATTTCGGATATTTTACCCTGACCTTTCAGGGATTTTATTGCCGATTCTAACCTTTCCGATAAATTCTCAAACATGTATTGCTGGCTTTCTTGCAAAGATACCAAAATGATACCAAGCAAAACCCACCTGTTTCAATCCCCATTCCAATGAAGAATTCCAACAAAATTAGAAGGCCCTGGGATTGCGGCTGCGCTGCCGAGCCAACCTGGAGTTGTATTCAACGCAGTTGACCGAGCATAACCATTTCAAGAATAATACCCTTGGGGGCTACAGCCTATTTTTTCAGAATGTTCGCTTCGTACATGCGTATCCAAGCTTCCGGAC
>JAQCBQ010000097.1 GCA_027621385.1 Bacteroidota bacterium
ATGGCTCGGCGTATGCTCTGCGGGTCTTCCGGCTGCAACAAAAAGCCGGAAACGCCATCCACCACCAACTCGGGTACCCCGCAAATTTGGGGACCCAATACCGGAATTCCCAGGGAAGCCACTTCCATCATCGACACCGGAATTCCTTCAAACAGACTGGTGTTGATTAAAGCCGTTGGGTTCAATTCCCTTATTCTTTGCATCATGTCTGCCGGCGGCACAAACCCATGAGCGACCACCCGCACCCGGGGATTCTGAACCGCCAAGGCTTCCATTTTGCTCAAAATCGCTGCTCCGTATTCCGATTTTGGGGCCTGCCCAAAATGATGCCATTCCAGCTCCTCCCCATCCCAATGCCACAAGGCCTCGATTAAGCCCTCTATGTTTTTTACGGGCGAGATTTTCGACAAGGAAAGCAGACGAGGTGTTCGCCTTTCGGGAGGCGCAAGTTCCGGCTGAACAGGTACCCCCAAGCGACTCAACAAAATTCGGGATGAGGCGCGGGGCGTTTGATTCCACAGGTACCGTTGAGCATGGGCTGAAATGGGCAATACCTGGCTTAGGTTTTCATGAATAAACTTCCGAAAGGGCAAATAAGCATAGGGGTGTCGTTCCATGTACACATCGGTATTGTGTACCCGGCACAGGCTGCGCCCTATTTCACCGTTCTTTTGCCAGCGGGCCAACATGTAAGCCGCATCATCGCACCAGTAACTGTACCAGATCCAATTGGCCCTGTTCCCCTCCCAAACGGAACACAACTCCTTCTCCATGCGTTCGGAAGCTTCAATGTAAGCCAAGGCCACCTTAAAGGTGTAGGCATTAAAGGGCGCGCCCGTACGCCGGATGTCCCTCCAGATGGAAATCCAGTGCCCTCCCAAAAAAACCTTGATGGCCGTTCTAAGTTTCGTTCCGAAACTGGCTTTCCCCTTCAGTTCGAACAAGCGCACCCCGGCGGGCAATGCAAAGTCCGGGGGATTTTTCTTTCGCGTCGCTGCATGCTTGCAGACGATGGCAATTTCATCAAATTCCTGAACCAGTTTCTTCAGTTCTGCATGGAAGAAGGGCTCGCCCGTAGAATAGGGGTAGTCTTCTACTACAACCGCCAGTTTGCTTTGGCCCTGGTTCATGGCTTTAGTGTATTCCAAATCGACGAAAACCCGGGAATGCAGCTGGCAAGATTAAACATGCGAGCGGGAGTATGTTTATTGAAGGGTTGTTGCCTCAACGACAACAGCAAGTACCGAAGGGCAGACCAGTTATTGCCTTGTTGCCGTTCCCAATCGGCCATTTTGAACAGCACATCGGCCAGCAAAAAGCGCTTAACCCTGCTGGAAATCAAACCCGACTCCGGCGTTTTAAAGAAGGCCAGCAGGCCTTGGTGGCGCTTAAATACGGCACGGCTGGAGCTGTGCACGGAATTGCCAGCGTGCACCCGATACTTCATTAGGGGCTGGGGTAAGTACCCCAACCCGAAACGGTTAAGCAGTTGCACCCACAACACCGTATCTTCCACAATCACGATGTCTTCCCTGAAACAAAATTCAAAAAAGGCCGAGGCTTCTAAGCACACTCGAGATGGCGTTGCCGGATATTGGCAGAGCCAGTCTGCTAGGGGTTCTTTCGGAATCGGTATCTCGGCCTGCCGGCAATGCTGCCCGTCCCAGATATAAAATCCGGTAAGCCAAAGCGAGGGGGGTGTGGGATGGGCTTGAATCTGTTCGGCCAAAACCGCCAGAAAATCCGGCAAGTAGCAATCGTCGCTGTCCAAAAAGCAGAGCCAGTTCCCTTTGGCTTGCCGTGCTCCATGGTTGCGGGCGGCCGACCTCTCCTTGTTTTCTTGTTGAACACCCCGTATGCGGGCATCGCGTTTAACCCATTCCTGAATGACGGCCCAGCTGCCGTCCTGAGAACCATCGTCTACCAATATGCATTCCCAATGTGGATACGATTGGTCTAAGACCGACTGAACCGTTTCGTCCATCAAATGCTCCCGGTTGTAAATCGGGATTACAATAGAGAAAAAAGGGCGATTCCTTTCCAAATTGGGGTTCAACGAGAAATTAAGAAAAATGGGGTTTTCTGCCTCCTTAAACAATCCAGCGGATGACCTCAAACGCTTCTGCGTATTCGGACTCAAACTGAGTGCCGCGGGTTTTCGCCAGGCCTCGAATAAAATCGGCGCTTAAGTAGGAACGGTGCTGTTGAGAGGCATATTGCTGCAGGGCTAGTATTTTTTTCTCCACATGCCTTTCCTGCAATTGAACGAAGCAGCGCGTTTCAAAAACAATGTTGTTCCATGGCATTTCATATCCTAAAATAGAGGATTTTTTAAAGGCCCTTAGTCCTTCATTCGCTATCACCTGATGGTCTTGATGAATATCATTTAAACTGGGTAAAAAAATAACCTCCGGGCGAAATTGATTCCGCATATCAATCAAGGTTTGAAGAATTTGCTGTCGGAACTCCGGAAAATGACGCACCTTAAACCGATGATAATGAATATTGTCGGGGGTCAACCCCAATGCCAGCATGGCTTTTTGAAATTCAAACGCCAAGGCGTCCTTTTCAAACCCGGCAGGGAGGGAATCTTCTGCAATGGAAAAAGCAACGCACTTTATCTCATGACCCTCTTCAACCAATCGGGCAATACTTCCACCACAACCCAACTCCCCGTCGTCGGTATGGGGAGCCAAAACCAAAATTCGAGTAGGAGATAAGGATATCATAATTGACTCACCTGTTTATACATGGCAGAAAAAGCTTCTTGGTCAAAGATAAGATTCTGTTTACTGTAGTGGTCAACCAAGGGGTCTCTTTCGGGTTGGGCAAACAAAACCGCATACCGTATATTCAATATGTTGCACATTTTAAAAAAGTGAAATTTATATTGTTTTCGATGCAGATAATCTTGATTGGTAATGTCATACAGGGTTGCTTCTTGGGGCATAAACATAGCATTAATGGTTCCTGCACCGGTAATTCCAACCAATTCGCGGGCGTCTCTTAGGGTTGCAATTTGAGACTTAAAGGGCAATTCTTCCAGAAAGACCGTATCAAAGCCCAACTCGGAAAGGGTTTTTTCGGCCTGTGCCTCGTTGCTAAACCTTTTCCGCGCTGCCCGCTCTCTGGACAAGTAAATTTTAGTCCCAAATGGAGAGGGGGTATCTTCCGCCCATTTCAGCAGCAAGGCTCTAACCGCCTGAGTCTGCTCGGGAATAAACATGGGTGTCCAGGGTTTTACTTCGGGCATCACCAATTGAGGAACCTCAATGTGGTAGTGGTTGGGAATGACCTCCCTACGCAAATCAGGGAAAAGTTCCAGCGACTCCCTAACAAAAGGAATGGTATGCCAAACCTCGGGATAAATAAGATGAAGGTCTGAATGTTGGTCTTTCACCGCCAAAATTCGGGGCAAACATTCTGTTATCCAAAAATAGTAGCTGAACCATGGCGAATGAACCAGCAAATATTGTTTGTTGGAGTCCAGCTTTCGCCGTTTTAAGCTTCGGCCCAACTTACTCACCAAGGCTTGTTCCAAACCGGTGCGCCAATGCGAGAAATAATGGCTGGAGTCATAGCTTGAAAACCCCAAGTTGGGGGCGGAGCCCTTAGCCAATAGGCCGTTTTTAATCACCAGGCCATCTTCGGACACAAAGACGTTTTTTAACTGGCGCACCTTCAGTTTTACCCGCAAATACTGGTCATCTTTTTTAAAAAGGTGATTCCAGGCTGGAATATGGTTAACCGGCAAGCGAAAATTAAGAACTGCTTGTGGTGTTTCCTTAATTAATGACATGCTCAAGGTGTTCAGCCGAAATCCTCATTTCAGGCATTTTTTAATCGCTTGAATCCATTTTTCTTCTGCGGTAATCGAATGCCGGCTTAAAATTTCTTCCCGGTTGGCTTTCCCCATGTCATCCCAATTTTGTTTTTTATCCATTAAGTTTTGAAGGACCTGTGCGAACTCGGCGGCGGTTGGTCCAAACAGCTGATGTTCCGTTTGTTCTCCAAGCACCTCCCTGTTGGCCGGAATATCTGACACTAAAACAGGCAAGCCGGCAAGCATATACTCCATAAGGCTGTTGGAATAGCCCTCAGAATCGGTGGCCAAAATCCCCACATCTACCCCCTCGAGCAATGCTTCGGTTAAGGAACTATAATGACAAAATTTCACCTTAGATTTTAGATTTAAATCAAAGGCTTGGGCCTTGATAATTTCCAAAAAGTAGCCTCCGGGCGCCTTCCCTGAAAACACAAGTTCAACCTCCTGCTCCGGCTGTGTTTCCTCCCAGCATTTTAAGCCCTGAAGTACTAAGTCTTGGCGTTTACCTGGGAAAAAATTGGCCATCATCAGCACGCGGACCTTGGCTTTATGCTCTTTTTCGCGTTTATTCACGCCTTTAAAATTTTCGGCAATTAGATTGGGAATAATATTGACCGTTTCCTTTGAAATCAAGTTATGCCTTTCGGATATACAATTGGCGGCTGCTTGGCTATTGGCAGCATAGTTTCGTGCACCCCACCTAGAAACTCGCTCTAAGGTGCTGTAGGGTATGCCTAGGTCAACTGAACGTTGGTTCCATAGACATGGAATGCGCCAAAGGCCTATGCTAGAAAAAGAAGAAAGTACATTTGGCCAGTACGTAAAAGGCAAAAGGAGGCTGGGCTTTAATTCACGCAATTCAGCTCTACCAGTAAAGGCTCTTTTCCAAAGCGTTGTCCGGTTTTGATGATAGCCGACAGAAAGTTGAAGAGAGTGGTGTTCAATGTTCTCCTTTTCAAGTTCCGTTTGCAATTCCCCGGGGCGCCCTATTCCTACCACAACAGGAATTCCAATATTGGCATCACGTATTAATCGAGCCAGTTGCATAGCCTGCCTTTCTGCACCGCCAAGGGTCAAGGATGGAATGACGAGTATGATTCGGGGGAGGTCCATTCTATGATATTTTAGGTAATAATGTCCTACCCCGAACTCCCCACCAAGCATGCCACATCGCTAAATTTTGAAAGTACAGCATTTTGCCCTGCGGTGTTTTGGGGACATTTAAATGCGTTAAAAAATACCAAGCCAAAGCCAAAATTCCACCGGCCTTTATAACCATTTCACGTCGACTTACTCTTCCCTGAAGCCTTAAAAAAAACCAGCGGTTGCGTTCGTAGTAATAGGCCAAAACCCGTGCAACTTCCTCATTGGTGTTGCCCGCTTCGTCCTTTTTCGATGCCGTACTTTCATGCACACAAATGGGCGCCACCAAATACACCGTTTCTACTCCCTGCTTTCGCAACCTCCACAGGTACTCTGTCTCTTCATAATACAAGAAAAACCGGGTATCCATAAATCCGTACTTCCGCAATATAGAAGCAGGAATAAATAAGGAATGCCCAAAAATGGTGGCGGTTTTATCCTGCAGTTCATGCTGGCATTCTTCCAGAAGCAGGCCCTTACGCCGATCATAGGGATAGGCGGGGTCTGCCACTTCTTCCGGACCATAACTGCCGGAATAATGAATTCGGTCGGGATTTTCAGCCATCAATGTGGTATGCGAAAACACCGCCTCCCCAGGCCATCGTTCGGCGCCTTGAATGAGCAATTCCATGGTGTCTGGCCGAACATAGGCGTCGTTGTTCAATATCCAAACCCAATCGGCCTGCTGTTTCATAGCCCATTCAACCCCAAGTTGATTGCCGGCAGCATATCCCAGGTTTTCCGGTGAGGCAATATAAACAACCTCCCGGCCCAATCCTTGTTCCAACCTACGGCGATCTTCCGCGCTGCTGCAGTTATCAATCACCACCACCGATACTTCGGCGGTTGATACCGAAGCCAGCACCGATTGAACAGCCCTGAGTGTAAGTCTTGATTTATTCCAGTTCAATATAAGGACGGCGACCTTCATCTTCCAAGTCCCATTTTACGCAGAACCAAACGAAACAAAGCGTTGAGCAATTGCCGATAATCATTCTTCAATCCATGAAGTTCCTTTGATACTTGAATATAATTCTGCAACACAAAATCGTGATGTTTGTGGTGTATATACTTTAAGAGGTCTTGATGCTGCGGAATAGTGGTGGTATTCACTAGGCTTTTTGGACGAATGCGGTAATAAAATGCTGGTGCTATTGCTTTTTTAAATTTCATTTTATTTTTAAGAGCATGCAGCCAAAACTCCCAGTCTTCGTAGCCATAAATCATGGATTCATCATACCCCTCATTTGCCTCCCATACACGCTTCTTGAACATGGCGGTTACATTTAATCCATTTACATAAATTAATTTTGGGGGAACAACCTCAGCATGCCAGCGTCCCGACTTTTCGCCAACAAAAATGCAATCTCCGTAAACAACATCAATATCCGGGTGGACTGCAAACAACCTAAGCGCCTCTTCAATAAACCCTGGATTGGCCATATCATCTGAATCGATTGGCAGAATAAATGCTCCCTTTGCAACCCGAATTGCGGCATTGCGTGCAGCTGCGGGGCCGCTATGTTCTATTCGGATTACTTTCACAAAATCAGGAAGCACCCTTATCTCTTGCAATGTATTCTGATCTTCCGACCCATCATCCACCACTAGGATTTCCGCTCCCAGCCTTGCCGCTTCTGAAACACTTTCGATGGCTTCTGCCAAAAATGCTCCATAATTGTAACATGGCATTACAATACTTAAATCAGTGTAGTTCATAGTTTAATTAGTTGGGCGCCTGTCCCGCTTTCCGTTGCAAGTCCTCGGTGTTGGCGGGGAGCCGAAGGGGCGGTACTTGGGCTCCTAACGTCGCCTCCGCCCGCCACCCGGCTCTGCCCGCCAACCCCTGCGGGCTTTCCACTGCAATCGGGGGCGCTAGGACCGGGTTGAGGAAAAAAGCGATTTCCAGGAAAAATGGTCTCGGTTAAGCCAGGTTCCTAGCAATCCAATGGGAATCGAAACAAGCAGCATAGAGGCTTGTTGCCAAACTGAAATAAATATCCCGGCTGAGGCGCTGTAGCCTAAGGCTGAAAAAACAGCCCCACTGCCCAATTGCAAAACTCCTAAATTCCCGGGCGTTATTTTTAGCAGCAGACCAATTCGCATCAAAACAGTAGCATAAAAGACCCCGGTCAAATCAATTCCCAAATTAAACACCTGTGATATATGCCAACCCCAAAGAGTGGTTAGTCCTGTTAAGAGTATCGAAATACCTGTGAAGCGCAGATAGTCTGCTGGCTTAAATTGGCTAAAGCCATCTAGCCCTAAATGCAGGCGCTGTACCCATTTTTTCTTCCAGCTGGGGGCATCCTGTATTTCTATAAAAGGATTGATTCTAGCTAAAGCATGCAAAGCAAAAACCGAAGAGGCCATACCCAACAATAGTATTACCAGAAATGGAGAAGCCTGGAATTGAACCAACAACATCAACCCCATCATGCCATCTACACTCAAGCCCAAAAAGAACAGCCAAAAATACGCTCCAGTAAGGGAAAAAAACGAAACATTATACTTGGATTTTATGAAAGAGAGAAAATACAAAAAACTGCCTTGAAAAGGAATCAAATATCCCCATACATTCATTGAAAAAGGCAGGGTTAAACGGTCTGTTCGTTTAATGGCTACATCTTCTCTTTTTATTAGCCAGGAAAGCTCAAATCCTTGAATCCAAAAGGAAAGGGCAGAAATAAACATGCCAAAAATTAGAATAGGAAGGGTTTTTATTCCCAAAACATCCGAATACTCTGTAAAGGCCATCCAAACCGCCAAAGCAAATAGAAATAAGCCCAATAGCCATGAAAAAGCAATTTTGAATGTTTTTATGTTTAATCGGAGCACGGTATGGACTTAAAATTCAGGCTTTAACATTATCGCGTAAATCCTGTTTCTGGTTTAAACATATTTGGATTGGGCTCTTTTTGTGGTGGCCAAGCGCCCCGGACCGCACGGATACCCCGCAAGGGGCCGGAGCCGGTTGGGCCCGGTTGGCGGGGTGGAGCTGTGCGGAACCACCGCCGGCCGGCTGCCCAACTGGATTCGGCACCGCGGAGTAGCAGTAAGGGCCGGAATAGGCGCCCCAAAAATGTCCTACATTCCGTTTCATTCTGTGCTGTTGTTTTCGCTGAATCGGGGGGGCATGCCAGCTATGACGCGGAGTACCCGCTCGGTGTCGAGCCCGATGGTGCTGCAATACCACTGCAGGCCGGCCCAGCGCGGCAGATTTTCGGCCATGGCTTTGCTCAGCGCCTGTTCCCGGCTCAACTGCCCTTCGCGAATCTGATTGCTGCGGAAGGTGTCGTTCTCGGTAAAGCCCGCAACCCGCCAATAGATGAAGTTGTAAAAGGCCGCCGTGCCGTCGCCAATGCGCCAGGTGGTGGGCGTTTCCGGATCTACCTCCCAATCGTAGCTGCCCCGAAGCCGTTCAATCATAGGCTCTTCCTGCCAAGGCAAGTAGTCGAAGATGTTGAGGTTGGAATGGGTTAGCCCATAGTAGGAGGCAAAGGCCCCTAGCGTATCGACCATAGATGCGTTGATGTAGGCGGGATTTAATACGGTCTCTTTTCCGTAATACAACAGCATTTTTAGTTTGTCAGCACCCGGGAGCTGGTAGGTTTTTTCTTCTCCAAATCGAGGAGGTATGCCGGCATATGCGGTTTTGAAGCGGGTGGTTTCCAGTAGGTTTTCGCCCATGACCGATATGGTTAGGCCGTAGGCCCGAAGCAACCGCTGCGTATGGTAAAAATACTGTTTGTCGCCGGCCATAAACAAGGGGATGGTTCCCAATCGGGGGCGGCGCAGCCAGGCGCTGACATTTCGGCGCACGTTGGCCCGCTTGGCGCGGATGTCGGCCGAAACCAATATGTGCTCTACACCCAAGGCTCCGCACATGCGGGCCTGATTGCGGCGGGCCAAATCGGTCAGTAAACCCCAGTCGTAACTGAATGCAAGGGGCTTTAGCCCCAGTTCCTTGACCAAATAATGCAGGGCGAAGCTGCTGTCGCGGCCTCCGCTAAAGGGCACCAGGCAGTTGGGCCCGTGACCCGTTGTGGTCAGGCTTTTCCGGATTTCCTGAGCCAGGGCCTCTGCCCCCTTGGGCTGCAGTGGCCGGTGGTTGCGGCAATGGTTGCAAACGCCTTGGGCATCAAATTCAATAAAAGGAAAGGTGTCGGGAAGGATGCAGCGGGTACAGCGCTTTAAGGTCAGCACCCTGTCCTGAATGCGGGCGGCCAGTTCTTCAAAGGGCCTCAAATTCAAGGAGGATTGCGGGCTGGGCGGAAGAACCGGAGCATGCAGTCCGCTGGGGATTTCCTGCACCGGAACGGCCGGGCCGGGACTAAACGCTTCAATTCCCTTGCCCAATTCGGGGCGCTCATAGGTAGAACCCTCCGGGAACAGGTCTTTAAATTCGCGCTGTAGGCTGTGCAGCATGGTTTGCTCAGAGGCCAGAACCTGTATGTCGCCCTTGGGCGAACTCAGGGAATGCAGGGAGCCGTTGTTGCTGCCGTACCACCAGCCGGGCTGATTGGCCGTCAGGGCAATTAGAGATGCCGTGCC
>JAQCBQ010000098.1 GCA_027621385.1 Bacteroidota bacterium
CCTCGCTTATCCAACGACCGAACTTGGGTTGACCAATTGCAAGAGCTGCGAACATGCGTAGGTTAATCGCCTGCATCTGCTGTGGTATCCTTTGGTATTCACTTCCTTCACAGGATATTCAGGGTACACTTCCCGGAATTAAGGGACTTGAGACGGAAATAAGTGGCTCTTGCTGGGTATGGAGTGATCAAGTACTACGTGTCCACCATTCCGACACGCTGTTCTTTAATCAAAGCTTTTTACAGCTAGGTTCCATACATAGTGTTGATGCATATAACCCACTGAAGGCATTGATTTTCTTTAAAGACCAAGGACAATTACTGTGGGTGGACAACCGGGCAGCCGCAATTAGTGCCGGCATCAATTTACTGGATTTGGGCCTAGAGCAAGCCTCGGCAGTAGCTGCCAGTTACGACAATGGAATATGGGTAGCTACAGGGCAAGACAACAGTATAGTTCGGTTAAATCAAAACCTAAACATTGAATTAAAAGTACCAAATATCCATCGGCTTACTTCAGATCCAAATGCTGAAATCGGTTGGATGCTAGAGCATCAAAACCGACTTTTTGTTTTGAGCACCTCAGGAGTAATTTCTATGTGGGATATTTTTGGCGGTCTTATTGCTACTTATCGCATTAGAACGTTGCCGACGCAGGTCGATATCCAACGCAAAAGAAATGGAATAGCCTTGGTGTATCCATCTGGCCAGTTGGATTTTCAAGCGCCTTTTGCACCTTTCTTACCTGTGGAAAAAACATTGAAAACATCTGATTTAGAAGGTTTTTTCATTGATTGGCAAAAAGATACCTATCAATGGCATTCCAATCCCGACAAAAAATAGCATATTTGTTACCTGAATAAGTCACCATCCATGCACGTAGCCATCGCCGGGAATATTGGGTCAGGTAAAACCACCTTAACCACCAAATTGCAAAAGCATTTTGGTTGGGATGCCCATTTCGAAGATACCGACGACAACCCTTACTTGAATGATTTTTACGAAGATATGCAGCGCTGGTCCTTCAACCTTCAGGTGTATTTTCTTCGTTCGCGCTTTCAACAAGTGGTTGACATTCGAGAGAGTGGAAAACATGTAATTCAAGATCGAACCATCTTCGAAGATGCTCATATATTTGCCCCCAATCTCCATGCTATGGGCTTAATGACCACGCGAGATTTCAAAAATTATATGGACTTGTTCGGGCTGATGAATTCGTTCATTGGAGCCCCAGATTTATTAATTTACCTAAGGGCAAGTGTCCCCACATTGGTAAATCAAATTCAGAGACGTGGCCGCGATTATGAAAACAGTATACGTTTAGACTATCTCAATCGACTTAACGAACGCTACGAAGCTTGGATCTCCACCTACTCTGAAGGCAAATTGTTGATTATCGATGTCGATAACATCAATTTTGCCGATAATGCCGAAGATTTTGGTCAAATTATTCGTTCTATTGATGCCGAGGTGAATGGCCTTTTTTAACCATTTTTCGGTTTATTAACGCCGACCTTACCCAAGGTGATAAACAAATTGCCCTACCTTTCGTTTTACAAGGGTTAGTTAAAGAAACGATTATGGCAAGCAAAAAACCTTCTCACCCACATGTGCAGTCCTTTGAAGATGACGATCACTCAATTTGGGCTCCCAATACTCCACTACGTCCCGATGCTTTTGAAATGGATGATGAAACAAAAATTCAATTAATTCAGAAAAACTTTCGTGAAATCATGGCTATCTTGGGCTTAGACCTAAATGACGATAGCCTTAAAGATACACCAAAGCGCGTTGCTAAAATGTACGTTCAGGAAATCTTTTCTGGGCTAAACCCGGCCAATAAACCAAGCATTAGCCTGTTCGACAATCAATATAAGTACGAAGGCATGTTGGTCGAAAAAAACATCCGAGTTCAATCCAATTGCGAGCACCATTTTGTCCCTATTTTGGGTAAAGCTCACATTGGGTATATTTCCACGGGAAAAGTTATAGGTCTTTCAAAATTAAACCGCATCGTTGATTATTATAGCCGTAGGCCACAAGTTCAGGAGCGTTTAACCAATCAAATTGCCGCCGAACTTCGAGATGTCTTGCAATCGCCCCACGTAGCTGTGGTTCTAGAAGCCGAGCATTTATGTGTCACAACACGTGGGATTCGCGATACCGGAAGTTCCACCCTCACCAGTGTGTTTAGCGGGCATTTTGAAAATGAGGTTACTCGAAAAGAATTTTTAACCCTAATCAAATAATTCTTAGCCGGCCTCATTTTAAGCCTACCTTTTCCCTGAAGGTTTCTCCTTTTTTAATGCTATACTGTACGTGTCAGGTGTGCCTTTCAAATTCACACTGATAAAGGCTTGTTTCTTACCAGCGTCTCTGTATTGAATAGCACCATCGGAATTGGTGTCCACTTCTTCCCGTTTTTTCTTAAAAAGCCTTTGGAACGCAGCTTGTGTAACCAAACCCAACGGTATTTTAAGGTAGTAGTCCATTTCCATATTCATACTTTGCCTGCCGCTTATTTCAACAAATCCCAGGGAAGAATTAATGGTCATATTGGGTATCACCAACGTATTGTTTTTTAGCTCAAGAGTATTTCGAAGCGTATCAAAACGAATCTTAGTCAGGTTTTTATCTTTGAAATAATCCGCCAACAATTCCAAAGGCTGATAATTTTCAAGCCGCCCATTCAGCACTTCAACGTTCAATACCAACTCTGATTTATCAATCATTGGAACCAAATCGGTATGCATGCGCAACTTCCCTTTGATTTCGCCATTTAATTTGCCATGTAGATTTTCAGAAACCAAGTGATCTTGACCGAAATTCTCGAACTTCAACATGAGTTTATCTAGATCTATGCCTTTGATGTTGAACTGAGGACTAAAGTAGATTTCGTTGGGATTAGACCCATTGAAGTACCCCTTTAAATCAATATGGCCGCCAGCAGCGTCCATAGACAAGCCATCGAAATGCAACCAATGGTTTTGTTGCATGCGTAAATCGGCTTTAATTCGGTCTAGCATAAATCGGTGGTACCTCAAATGTTGAACATCGGCTTGAAGGCGAATATCTGCAAATGGAATTGAAAAAACATTGAATACCGAGTCGTGGTTTACGGCGGAAGCCTTCCTTGTTTTTGGGGGCGGGTTATAGGCAAGAAGTTCATCTAAATCCAAGTAGTTTGACTTCAAATAAAAAGTATTGTCTCTCTTTCTGGTTGCGGGGTCTTTGCCGGTGTAATAAGTTGCATCAACTAAAAAATCACTGCGTCCTATCTTTCCCCAAAATTTCTGTACTTGAATATGCTCGTTTTCATACTGCATCCGACCGCTAAAGCGCTCGAACCTGCTTTTATGAACCAACATACTACAGCTCAGGTTATCTAGCTTAGCATCAATAGATTTGATGTTATTTTTTTGCACGTTAAACGTAGTGGAACCATGCAATTCAAGCTTTTTGAAAAGTTCATGGCGGTAATCTTCCGGAACATAATTTTCACCCGCATACGAAAACAAATCTTCCAACCGAAGCAAATTTGAGCGAAGATCAAACTGTGCCTCGGCCTGGCCCGAAAGGGCACTGTCCATAAAAAGTTCGTAGCGGCTTAAATTTCCTGAAAAATGCCAGTCGCTACCGTCAATTGCTCCAGAAAAATCCTTGATTTGAAGGTCGTTTTTGCGAATAAAAAAATCGCCCTTTATATCATGCAAAGCATGGGGGTATTGGGCAAACCGCCCCTGAAGGTCGTGCAAAATAAATTCACCTTCGGGCAAATAGGCTGACTCCGTTAAGGCTTGGGCAGAACTCAAAAAGGAGGCATTTATTTTTAAATTCCGAATTTGATCGTTTATCCCAGATGTTTTCAGCGAATCTGAATAGGTTAATTCCGCCAAATCAAGCAAGTTAGATTCTATGCTTAGATCGAATTTAACTGGGAGCTTTGAATGGTGCAAAATGGCAGGCAAATCGCTTATTTTCCCAGCGGCCTTTACAGTTGACTTTCCCACCGAAACAGAGAATTGACGAATCAGGGCTTCGTGGCCTTGCATTTCAGCATCTAAATTCAAGTTTTTTATGGGCAGATGAAAGTTGCCGCTCTTAAACCCCACATTTCGAATATTTAGGCGGGTATAATACGATTCATTCAACTTTTCAATGCTTCGCTCTGGGTTGTTCAAATCTATGATATCGTGAAAGTTCATTTGCAAGGCCACCGAACCTGTTAGGTCTTTTAAATTAGTGAGGTTAAAAAACTTAGCTATAAAGTCCAGGTTGAATTCTGAATCCAACTGCAGTTGAATATCGGGTTCTAAAAAGTTAACCACCTTTAAATTGCCGCTAAACATACCCGCATCGGGCTTGGTTTTAAACTGCGTCAATCCAAACTCCATACTGCTAAAATCTCTTTTTGCTCCGGTAGTGAAATAGCCTTTAAAGTCCATGTCCTCTAAGCGTTTCTCCGTTTCCGGATTTTCAATTAGGCCGTCATCGCAGCCAAATTTCGCCTCAATAGCAGGCCATTGTCCTCCTCCCGTTTTCCCTTTAATACTGGCATCAAAGAAAATTTTTCCCTTATTGCGGTACGATTCCAATGTTGGAATGAGTTCTTCGGGCGCAAAAGCAATCAATAAATCAAAATTGGGCTTGGCCCCATTTACCTTTAAATCTACTGGCATCTCTCCATCAAGTTCCATCTTACCCTGTACGTTGAAATTTCCCTTTTCTAGCCAAACTTCAGAGGGCAGAATGGTCACAATCTGAGTAATTCCGTCGTATTCAAGCTGGGTATTTACCTTAAAATGCTTGTGCTTTAAAAAGGTGGTGTCTCCGTAATGAACTACATTTAAAGTAAACTTAGCATCTAGGTCTAAACCCAATTGCTTTGCATCTTGGACCATGCTGGCATGGGCCTGATCAACGACCAAATCTATGTCAAGTTGATTTATTTCATTGATTTTGTGCAGATCAACTCGTTCCAATACCATCGACTTTAAATTTAAGTTGAAGGACTGTTCAACCGTATCGGCATGTGGTTTTCCCCCCGTATCAAATGCCTTGATTATATTAAAGCTACCATCTGCATGTTGAACCAAGTTAACCCTACCTTCCGTTAGTTTAATGCTTTTTACTTCATATTTCCCTGAAAAAACAGACCATATGCTAAAACCTAGGTAGGCATCTTGAACATGGACAATGGGCGTTTGGGAGTGTTTCTTTTCCTCGTAGACATATAAATCTTCCAAATCAATTGAAACATAAGGAAAAGTGGCAAAAAGTGAAAGGTGACTTCCTTTAATGACCACCTTGCCAGGGTAATGCTGATTGGCCCAGTTTAATCCCTTTTGAACCCATTCATCTTGCTTCAAATAAACCCAAAAAACCAATATGATCGGGAAAGCGATTAAAGCCAAAAAAGTAAAAACGAAAGTTTTATATCGGCCTCGCCGAATCGGAATTAAACGCATAACAAGAAACTCAATGAATGAAGGTATAAAAGTAGTATTTAGCCCCTCTAATTGGGGGCAACGGAAAAGAAGTTGAGGCTTACCGAAGGTCGAATTTAATTTTGCGTTAACAATTCATTTGATGCGTTTGTGATGGATTTATTTAGCCAATATTGAATTTCACTGAGACAAATTAAAGCGGCTGGTATTTTTCTTGATTAACAGCAACTCTATTTTGGTTAAAACTACCCCACAACGGTTAGCCCAATCCCTTTACCTCTGAAACCAAGCCCTGAAGCGTTTGCTTGGCATCACCAAAAAGCATGTAGGTGTTCTTCTCAAAAAACAAGGGATTTTCAATTCCGGCGTAGCCTTTTCCCATGCTACGTTTCATCACAATGGTATTCTTGGCCTGCCACACTTTTAAAACAGGCATTCCATAAATGCTACTGCTGGGGTCACGTTCGGCCGCGGGATTAACCACATCATTGGCTCCAATAACCACAACGGCATCGCATTGATTTAAAAAATCATTGGCCTCTTCCAGGTCAAGTAATTTAGGATAAGGCACATCAGCTTCGGCCAACAATACGTTCATGTGTCCAGGCATTCGACCGGCTACAGGATGAATTCCATACCGAACATCAACACCATTGGCTTCGAGCAATTCGTCCAATTCCTTACATACCTTTTGGGCCTGAGCCACAGCCAAACCATAGCCTGGAACGACTAAGACTGTTTTGCTGTATGCCAATTGTATGGCGGCATCCGTCAATCCAACCGATTTGACCTGTTGGTTTGAATCGGCAGCTACTCCAGGCACAGCATTTCCAAAACCGCCTACAATAACATTCATAAGCGACCGATTCATGGCCTTGCACATCATCAATGTAAGAATAGTTCCAGAGGCCCCAACCAAAATCCCCCCCACAATCATCATCAAATTTCCATAAACAAAACCAGCTGTAGCCGCTGAAATTCCAGTAAAACTGTTCAACAGGGATATGACGACCGGCATATCTGCACCGCCTATAGGCGCAACAAAACTTAAGCCATAAAACAAGGAAATTGCCGTAAAAAGAAACAACAGACCAGTACCCCAATTTGTGGAAAAACTTAATGCCCATGTACCAAAAAGCACCAAAGCCAATAAAACCAAATTAAAGGCAGAGTGAAATGGAAGCGTGATTTTTTTGTCGTCCACCTTTCCCTCTAATTTTAAGTAGGCCAGCAGGCTACCTCCAAAGGAAACCGAACCCACCAAAAGGGCGAAGACTACGGTTAAATTTGAAGCAAAAGAACCAGAATTAGAGCCAATGCGCAGGTATTCAACCAACCCCAAAATCATGGCCGTGGCTCCACCCATTCCATTGAGTAGGGATACCATTTGTGGCATTGCCGTCATGGCTACTTTTTTGGCCAATACATATCCCACACCTGAGCCCAATAATAAACCGCCAAAAATCCAAATAAGATTTCCGTTATCGTCCTCGCCCAAGGGATAAAAGACGGCCGCTAAAATCGCTAAGCCCATTCCAATAGCAGCCAATGTATTTCCTGGTCCAGCGGTTTCGGGCGAACTCATCCGCTTTAATCCCCAAACAATGCATACAGAACCTACCAAATAGGCCAAATCAAACCAAACTGCTGGACTCATGGCTTACTTTTTTTCTTTTTAAACATCTCAAGCATGCGCTGAGTTACAGCAAAGCCGCCCACCACATTAACCATGGCCAAGGCCAAAGCCAACATTCCGGCAGTTAATTCAAGCCAGGCACTTGAAGGACTTTGGCGAATCAATAAAATTGCTCCAATCACTACAATACCACTTATGGCATTGGAACCCGACATCAAAGGGGTATGCAACACCGTTGGAACTTTGCTGATAATCTCAAAACCAAGAATTACAGTAAATACCAGCAAAAATATCAGCAGGTAGTTTTTAGATGCTATTTCGATAAAATCTTCCATAGAACGTAGGTTAAAGTTCGATTTTGGGATGCACACGAACAGCGCGGCAAATTTCATCTTGCATCAATGACGATTGCTCAGCCTGTTTTAAATAATGGGTCAAAAAATGATACACGTTGTTTCCATACAGAAGGCTGGCATCTTGCCGCATTGAATATGCCAATCGACTGTTGCCCAAAATATGCACTCCATTCACTTCGATGCATTTGCCATCTTGAGTATAAGCACAGTTCCCCCCGGTAGAGGCTGCCAAATCAACCACCACTGACCCTGGGCGCATCGATTGAATGGTTTCTTCTGTAATTAGTAATGGAGCACGCTTGCCACGAATTTGAGCCGTGGCAATTATAATATCGCTCTGAACAGCACGACGCTGAACCTCTTCTTTTTGCCGGGCCAGATAATCGGCGCTTTGCTCAACGGCATACCCTCCGGCAGCCCCATCTTCCTTTGCCCCTGGAACTTCAACAAAACGGGCGCCCAAACTTTGAACTTCTTCTTTAACGGCCGAGCGCACATCAAAAGCCTCTACCTGTGCCCCCAATCGCTTGGCGGTAGCAATGGCCTGCAAGCCCGCGACGCCAGCACCCAAAACCAACACCTTGGCGGGCTTAATGCTGCCCGCTGCCGTTATCATCATTGGAAAATAACGGGTAAACAGCGTTGATGCTTCCAATACCGCACGGTAGCCTGACAGCGAAGCCATGCTGCTCAGCACATCCATGCTTTGGGCCAAGCTGGTTCTGGGGATTTCATCCATACTTAAAACCGTGAAAGAAAAACCTTCAAGAGCTTTAAGCGCATCGGTATTGGCATAGATTTCCGTATTGGTAATCAAGATTGCGTTTGGGCGGATTTGCGCCAAATCAGCAAGGCTAGGCACCTGAACACTAAGTATAATATCCGATTCCATGAGCAGGGCTGACCTCGATTTCAACGTGGCCACTTCCGCATACAAACGATCGGGAAAGCCCGCGGCCAGACCAGCTCCTTCCTCTATGAAAACCCGATGTTCGGCCTTTTTTAGCCGGGCCGCCGTATCTGGCACCATCGAAACTATGGGAAGTTCGGCCTCGCCCAATATGCCTATTGTCATACTATGAAGTTAAAACTTGATTAAGAACGAATTAACTGCAATAATTGTTCCACGATTACACACCATTTAATTATGGTTTTGAAATAATTGACTACCTTGGTTCTAACCAACTTAAATTACTATGGATTCTCAAAAAGTGGATATGTTTATCCTTAACAATGGAAAGTATTTTGAAAGTCAACATGTAGCGCAAATTAGAGAGCGTTTATTAAGTATTGATGATTCAAAATGGGCCATAATTCAATCTCTGCCTTTAAAAGAACCCCAAACCGCCTTAATTATTTCTATTTTTCTTGGCGCGTATGGAATTGATCGGTTTTACATTGGAGATACTGGGATGGGCGTAGGAAAACTCCTGACCTGCGGCGGACTAGGGATCTGGACCATCATCGACTGGTTTCAAATCCAAGGCGCAACCCGCCAAAAGAATTTCGAGAAAATTCAGCCTTTCTTATACTAACATGTGGAAATCCGGCAAAAGGATTTACCTTTTGTTGGGAGGCCTCGCCCTGGCAGGCCATGGTTGGCTATTGTATTACCTCATGTATGGTGGGCCTTCCGAATCGTCCTTTCTGGCTTGTCCAACTCGAACCCTTACTGGAATCCCCTGCCCGGCTTGCGGAACCACCCGCTCTGCCGCCGCACTTGCCCAAGGGCAATTTGAATCGGCCTTGTGGACAAACCCCATCGGGTACCTCGCTTTGGCCTTTCTAATTGGCGTCCCTCTTTGGATTGCCTATGACCTCTTGAATAATACCCAAAGCCTGAAACAGGTCTACCAAAACGCCGAAGCAAAAATAAAACGCCCCCAATTCGCTTGGCCAATCGCGTTATTATTGCTCGCCTCGGAATTGGCATAGATTTCCGTAT
>JAQCBQ010000099.1 GCA_027621385.1 Bacteroidota bacterium
AAAGACCCTGAACGGGTTTATGCCCCCTGTGGCGGTTGCCGCCAAGTAATTTCAGAGTCGCAAGCCCGTCAAAACAATGCTCCGATAGATATTATTTTTGAAGGACCTGAAAATCAGGTCACCCGCTGCAAAGGCATAGAGCACCTGTTGCCCTTTACTTTCCAACTTTTTTAATCTCGATCGGCCTCCTTTCCCCGTTCTGTGTCTTTATCTCCTGAAATCAAACAGGATTAGTTTGTACCTTTGGTCGAAGTAAATTTTGACCATGAAGCAAGTTCCTGTTTTCTTTTTTCTTGCCCTTTGCCTAAACGCATTGAGCCAAATCAAGCCCATCGAATCTCAATCGGCAGACCCATCAAATCCTTGGATAATCCCGTACGAGAAATTTCAACTGGATAATGGCTTAACCATTATTTTGCACCCCGACACCTCTGATCCTATGGTTCATGTGGATGTTACCTACCATGTTGGCTCCGCCAGGGAATTGTCCGGCAGGTCAGGCTTTGCTCATTTTTTCGAGCACATGATGTTTCAAGGCTCCGACAATGTGGCCGATGAAGAGCATTTTAAAATTGTAACAGAAGCAGGGGGAACCCTCAATGGAACGACCAATTTAGACCGCACCAACTACTTTGAAACAGTGCCCTCTAACCAATTGGAAACGGCATTGTGGTTGGAGGCTGACCGCATGGGCTTTTTCTTAGATGCTGTAACCCTGAAAAAATTCGAAATCCAGCGGGCTACTGTTAAAAATGAACGTGGTCAACGGTACGACAACCGCCCTTATGGTTTGGTGTATGAAAAAACCATGGAGGCGCTGTACCCCTTTGGACATCCTTATTCTTGGACAACCATTGGCTACATAGACGACCTAAATGCCGCCACCCTTGATGATTTGAAGAAATTCTTTTTGCGCTGGTATGGACCAAATAATGCAACCTTAACCGTAGCAGGAAGCTTTAATAAAGAACAATGTTTAACCTGGATTAAAAAATACTTTGGTTCTATTCCCAGGGGGCCAGAAGTAAAATCCATGCCTGCACAACCGGCAAAACTCTCTTCAGATCGCTTTGTTTCGTACAAAGACAATGTTCGTTTCCCACTGCTATCCATTACCTACCCAAGCATTGAAGCCCGTCATGAAGACGAGGCCGCCTTGGATATTTTGGCGGATGTATTGGGCGGAGGAAAAAGCTCCATTTTATACCAAGAATTGGAAAAAACCCAAAAAGCCAAATCAGCCTATGCCTATCATGCCACGGCTGAACTGGCCGGATACATGTCCATCAGCCTTACGGGATTTGCACAGGCCTCTCTCTCCACATTAAAGACCGAATGGGAAAAAGCCCTGTCTGTGTTTGAAAAAAGAGGCATTTCTAAGGCAGATATTGACCGTTTTGCCAACCAACAAGAAGCCGAAGCCATTCAAAATCTAGCTTCTATTTCCGGGAAGTCCGCCCAATTGGCTTATTACCAAACATTTACCGGAAGCCCAAAAACCAGATTGACGGAAATCTCGAAGTACCGCAATGTAAAACCCGAACAGGTCATGGATGTATTTAAAAGGTACATCAAGGGGAAGCCTGCCGTTTATCTGTCCTGCATTCCCAAAGACGGTTCGGTCTTACCTGCGGCTCCAGACAATGCCGGCCGCCCCAAAGCACCTGGAGGCTATTCCCCTGATGTTTCAGAATATACCTCACTCACGTACACCAAAGGCAAAGACAATTTTGATCGATCTAAAAAACCACAACCGGGCAGCAAAATCGGTGAAACCAAGCTTGATATCTGGCAGCAAAATCTGATTTCTGGAGCCTTAGCTGTAGGCACTTCATACCCCGAATTGCCTTTGGTTTCCATTCAAATTGCCTGGCCAATTGGATATTGGAATGAGCCCCTACAACATGCAGGGGTAGGACAATTGATGGTGAATTTAATGGGCGAGAAGTCGCTTAACTCAACAGCTGAGGCCCTGAACGACCGCCTAAAAGCCCTAGGAGCCTCTGTTTATTTTTACAACAGAGCCACTGAAACTGGCATCTCTATTCGCTGCTTGAAAAAAGACGTTCAGGAAGTCATGCTCATAGCCGCTGAACGCCTACTTAAGCCTGCCTTCGATTCAGAAGACCTTGAACGCCTTCGAAAACAACAGCTCGAAAACCTTAAAAATCGAAAAACAAACGCCGGAGCTTTAGCCTCAGATATGGTGAATGCCATCTTAATGGAAGGCCACCGAGCTGCTCTACCCGAATCGGGAACCCAAAAGAGCATCGCTGCCATTTCAAAATCTACAATCCAAGACTGGTATTCCCGGGTCTATCAACCCTCGCTTGCCCGAGTTTCAGCGGTAGGTTATGCCAATGCAGCCGAACTGGACAAGGATCTCGCTTTTTTGAATCAGTTAAACCGCGATCCAAAAGAGCTGACGCATACGCTCCCTGAACTTAAATTCCCCATTCAACCCACTTTAATTGTAGTAGACAAACCCGGTTCAGCTCAATCGGAAATTCGTTTTGTGTCCAACGGATTGCCCTACGACGCACTAGGACCTTACTTCTTATCAAATGTAGCAACCTTCCCTCTAGGCGGAGCTTTCAATAGCCGCCTAAATCTAAACCTAAGAGAAGATAAAGGATATACATATGGGGTGCGGGCCGGATTTCAGGGGAATCCCCATTTTGGATATTTCCAGGTGGCTGGGTCATTTCTCCACGCCACATCCGATTCTACCATTTCCGAAATCATGAGGGAATTATCCTCCTATTTCAACGAAGGACCTACCGAGGCTGAGGTGGAATTCACCCGCATGGCCATGGCACAACGCGAAGCCCTAAGCTATGAAACACCGTGGCAACGCCTAGGAATTTTGAAAAACATCCTGACCTACAACCTCAGCACAGATTACACCAACAAGCAGAAGAATATGCTCAACAGCATGAACGCTGCCGTTATGAACTTTCACATTAAACGCTACTTGGAAACCCAATCAGCATGGATTGTTATCGTAGCCGATTACTCCAAACTTAAATCCCAACTGGAGGCCTTAAAGCTACCCATTTCACTCAAAAAAATGGAATACTAAACTCAGAGATTAGTTTGGGAATCAAAGTGCTTTGGCCTATTTTTGCCGAAAATAATGCAATTTAAAAATTTAAATTCCAATGAATAAAATGCGTTCTCTTTTTCTTTTGACAGGCCTTTGGCTAGGTAGTATTTTCGCTCTTGAGGCCCAAACCTTCAGAGTACCCGTTGGCTTTTTTATGGGCTCGAATTTAGGAGTAGGTCCTGCCATTTCAACCGGTGGAGGAAGTTGGTTTCAGTGGTCGGCGGACGTAACCTATGCCATCAATCCTAAGATATCTGCCGGGATTGAATCCTCGTTGATTTCGCTTAATTTTTTAAGTTCCAGCTTCGGTTTTATAGCTAAAGGTGGATACCATTTCCCCTTAAGCACCGGCCAGATCATTGCCAATGCAGGCATAGGCGGAATTTTTGGTGGCCCTTGGGCCGGATTTTTACTCAATCCCGATGTGCGTTACCGCTATGAACTAACCCCCTTCCTCTTTGCCGAAGGCGGTATTCGGATGCCAATTGTAATCAGCGGCGGAGCTTTGGTTGGGTTTGTACCCCATGTTGGTTTAATGTATAGTTTCTAAACGTTTCGTCAATCGTATTATTTTTTATACATTTGCACTCCTCTTTAAAGGTACCATAGCTCAGTCGGTAGAGCAAAGGACTGAAAATCCTTGTGTCGTTGGTTCGATTCCAACTGGTACCACTTCAACCCCGTTTCGGGGTTTTTTTATTTTATCTTGGTGCTTTGCACTCAGCCTCAGCAGCATGCATACTAGCCCTTCCTTCCTTTATGCGATTGATTCCGGGAATTCCTCGGCCAAATACAGCATCTGGGACATTGAAAATCAAACTTGGATTGCCACACATAAAGCGCTAGACGATTTAAACATCAATTCAATACCCCCATCAGCCCAATTGGTTTATTCCGGTGTGGGGTCATCCTTGCCGGCCATTCTGTCCCAATGGCCTACAGTGCCCTTAGAAATAAACGCTGATATACACATTCCATTCCAAACCCGCTACGACCGAGCCCAAATTGGTTCCGACCGAATTGCCGGCCTTGCTGGGGCCTTTGTCCGAAATCCAAACTGCGACGCCCTAATTATCGATGCCGGCACCTGCATCACCTTTGATGTGCTAAGCCAAAAGCAGGGACACCTTGGAGGAGTTATTTCTCCCGGGCTCAGAATGCGAAGCCAAGCTATGCACGAGTTTACTGGGAAATTGCCCTTAATCCAGCATACCACCATCAAACCCAAAACCGAAGCCCCCTACCCCACCAACACAAAAGATGCTTTGGCAAAGGGCGCTTTTCAAGGGTGGACCGATGAGATTCAGGCCGAGATTGACCGTTTTTTACAACAATTTCCGGAAGGACTCGTTTACCTCTGCGGCGGAGACGCTTCGCATTTTGAGGCTAAAGCTAAAAATCGCATCTTTGCCGCGCCCCTTTTGGTTTTTGAAGGCATGGTGTACTTATGGACATGGAACCGTTAAAACGTATATTTCGCTCTATCATTCTGCTCAGCAGTTTTAGTTTTACGGCATCCGTACATGCTCAAGTGGATGATTTTTCCCCTTTTTCCATTTTTGGAATTGGAGAATGGCAAAGACCATTTGCTCAACATGGATCTGTTTTAGGTCAGTCGGGAGCAGCTTTGCGCGATTCCATGAGCCTAAATTTTTTAAATCCGGCCTCCATATCGGCTGTAGATTTAACCACCTTGCAGGTGGGGGCAGAATTGAACAGCGGACAACGAAACATTAATGGTGCAGCGTATTCGTTCGGAAATTTATATGTGAATCATTTTAGCATAGGCTTTCCAATATTCAGAAAGTCCAGATTTCTAAAATATTCCATGGCCTTAAACTTCTCTCCCTTTTCGCAAATCGGATATTCCATGCGGGATTCCAGTTCATTGATGAGCAATGGAGATACCATTCCCGTGGAACGGGCCTTTAATGGCAGTGGAGGTTGGAACCGGTTGTCTTGGCATCATGGCATTCAGTTGTTCAATCGCCTGAGCCTCGGCGCCGCCCTGCACTACACCTTTGGGTCGCTAACCCGCGACAGGAATTTGATTTTACCCGGGAATCAGGGATTCTTTTCGACACGAAACCGCGAAGAAGTAGAAGCCGGTTCCTTTTCCTACGATTTGGGAATTCAGCAACAAATCAGGCTGCCCTTTAAACGCATTTATACCAATGAAAAGGGAGGAAAAGACACCTTGAGGAAGAACCATGAATTGATTTTGGGATTTTCCGTTCAGCCCGGTGTGCCCATCATGGCCTCAAGAACCCAAATCGGTATGCAATATGTGGCTGGAGCCTATAATATTGTAGGAGATACCATCCAACTGAATAAAGAATTGGACGCCAAGGTCGCCATGCCCAATACCCTGCGTGCCGGGATTCAATGGAGCAACCCCGGAAAATGGCTTTGGGTAGCCGATGGACATTACACCACCGGAAGTGATTTCAGGTACTTCAGTGACCCTACTTCCATTTACGCCGACGCTTGGGGATTGGGAATTGGCTTGCAAGCCCAACCCGGAAACTGGAAATTGAAAAACAAAGGCAACCTGTTTACCCGCAATCTGATTACCCGTATCGGATTTCATTACCAAAAAAACAGTTTTCAACCTGAAAGCTTCCCAACCTCTGAGTTTGGCATGGGAATTGGATTAGGCTTACCGTTCAACCACGGATTTAGAAGAGGAAGAAATATGGGACAAAGTCGATATCTGGGATCTTACCTGAATTTGGGCACCCAATTTGTTTGGATGAATTCATCCGCGCCCGGAACCTATCAGGAATTCTTCGTTCGAGTTACCCTTGGAATTTCGCTTCGAGATTGGTGGTTTGACCAACCGCGTTTTAATTAACATGAACCTCAAAAAGTAATAAAAATGAGACGCTTTCATCTTTTACACATCAGTTTTATTTGTTTCGGCCTATTCAGTCTAAGCCTAAATTTAAATACATTGAAGGCTCAAGATGAACCCGTGGAAGATACCGAACAAACCGGGTCTGAGGATTGCAAAAAAGAATTTCAAATCTTTACCGATAATGTAAAAATTAAGGACTATCAATATGCCTTACCTGCCTTCCGTTATCTGTTTAACAACTGCCTCACTCCAGGAACCGGCCTTTACATTCGTGGCGAATCCATGCTGCAAGACCTGATTAAAAAGGAAAACGATGAAGCCGTTAAGAAAGGTTTAATTGATACCCTTTTCATGCTCTATGATAAACGGATGCAGGCTTCTCAGCAAGACGCCAAATACGGGTCTGAAGGCTACATCCTAGGTAAAAAAGTAAAGGCCTTAGCGCTTTACGATAAAAATCAGGTGGATGAAATTTATGCTCTCAGCAAACAATCGTTGGAACTGGAAAGAGAAAATACCGATGCTCAAGTGATGTACCTTCACATGATTTACACCGCTTTCCTAAGGAAATCCAATAAAAAGGACTGTGGAGATGTGATTGATGCCTACAACTTGATCAACGATTACATTGATGCCGGTCTTGAAAAACTGACCGATGCCGATAGCATAAAATTGAACAATTTTCAATTGGCTCAAAATAAGGTCAGCGACCTAGCGGGTCCATGTTTGACATGTGAAAACCTAATGGAAGTCTTAGAACGTGATTTTTCCAGCAAATCAGCTGATTCTGCATGGATTAGGAAAACATCGGCGGCCCTAGACCGGAAATCCTGTGCCAAAAAACCAGAATATGCCGGTAACGCCAACCTAATTGCCATTATGGAAAAGAACGCCGAATTCTATCCCAACTCAACAGCATATTTGCGCTTAGGCCGGATGTACACCATTTCTAAGGAAGAAGCAAAAGCTGTAGCTGCCTTTAAAAAGGCGGTAGATTTGGAAGAAGATCCGATGAAAAAGGCTTCTTTCCTAATGGTTCAGGCCTCGGCTCAGCGGGAAGCCGGAAGCCTTTCCGGAGCCCGGCAGGCCGCAAGAATGGCCGCTGAACTTCGGCCAAATTGGGGCGAACCCTACATTTTTATTGGCGATTTGTATGCCAGTTCTGGAAACGCCTGCGGCACCGACGACAAGTGCACTTCGTTCGGAGCCTATTGGGCCGCCGCCGATCAATACATTAAAGCCAAATCGGTTGATGCCTCTGTTTCTAATAAGGCCCAAAAACGCCTGAGCAATATGGCCGGCTCTTACCCCTTAAAATCCGATTGCTTTTTTATTGAAATGAAAGATGGCGATACGGTGAATGTTGGATGTTGGATTCAAACCACCACCACCGTCCGCACCCGATAACTCATGAAATTAGTCTTGGTTTATCTTGGCCTTTGGATTGGAATCACTTCCTGCTCGAACGACTTGCAAGAGGTGATTCCTCTGCCACAGACCGATGAAATCCCCCTGCTAATTACCCGCGACTTCTCCCTAACCTACAGCGATTCGGGCGTAAGTCGGTTTGAATTGAACGCGCCATTAAGGGAAATTTTTGGCGGAGAAAATCCAAGGAGTCAAATGCCCATTGGCTTAACCATGCGGTTTAAAGATGCCCAAGGCAATACCATTTCAAGCCTTTCCGCCGACTCGGCCGTGATGTTTGAAAAATCAAACATCATCCGCGCTTCCGGGTCTGTGGTGGTCACCAATCCCAAGGGCGACACCCTAAAAACTTCGGTGCTTTATTGGCAGGAACTGCCCAACAAAGAAGGCCAAATCACCTGTCCCGAAGCGGTCTCCATTCGCTCTGGAAATCAAATTATTCAAGGACTTGGCATGAAAGCCAATCTGGCCTTTACCCAGTATCAATTCCTCATTCCAGCCGGAAGTTTTTCCGTCAACGAATAGGCCTGTTTCTGTATGTTTTTTTGTTTGGGGGGCGGCAGCCGGGCTTTCACCGGTAGTCCTCGGTTGCCGGGCGAGCTGACAGCGGGCTGCGGTGGCTCCTCACGTCGCCTCCTCGCCACGCGTCAGCTTGCGCCGGCAACGCTGCGGGCTACCTGGCTCAATCCCTGCCGCAGCCCTCATGCCCAACTGCCCTTTTTTAACACAAAGGCCGAACCAAAGAAAATTCAAACCCATGATAACTAACAAGCCATACAATCATCAAAAAAAAGGTGGACAAGTCAGGTGAATAAACCTTATCCAATGGAGTCAAATTCTTTCCCGGCATCCAAATAACCGCGGTTTTATCTACTTTTAACCCGAACATGAGTTTCAGCGATTTCCTTCTTTTAATCAGCGCCATTTTACTGTCTGCATTTTTCTCAGGCATTGAAATTGCCTACATCAGCGTGAATAAGCTAAAGCTGGAACTTGAAAAAAACAGAAAAGGGGTACGCGCCCGAATGCTGCACACCCTTACCCAAAGTCCCTCCCGATTTATTGCCACCGTTCTGGTTGGAAATAATTTAGCCTTGGTTATTTACAGCTTAATCATGGGAGAATGGCTTACTCCTCTAATCAAAACAGCCTACATTGGTCAATTTGGCAGCCAAGGAGCTGATGTAGCCAGCTTAATTTTACAAACCATCGCAGCCACCATTCTCATCCTGTTTGTAGCTGAATACCTGCCAAAAGCCTTCTTTTCTCTGCAACCCAATAAAATGCTTTCGGTATTTTCAGGGCCTTCTTTTGTGTTCTTTCAGGTGCTGAAACTGCCCGTAAGCCTCATCAGCGGATTTAGCAACTGGGTAGTTCGAAAAGTACTCAACATTAAAACCAACAGCGCCTCTCAAGGCGTTGACCTTGCTGACCTAAACTATTATTTGCGCAGCCTGACCGAAGAGGCCAAAGACGATAAGGTGGAGGTAGACAATGAAGTCTTGATTCTTCAAAATGCCCTTGAATTCCCTTCGGTAAAAGCCAGGGAATGCATGATTCCCAGAAATGAAATTACAGCCATCAACTCCACCTCAAACATCGATGAGCTGAAGAATCTATTCATTCAGTCGGGGCATTCTAAAATTGTTGTTTTCTCAGAAAGCATCGATGAGGTTATCGGTTTTGTTCACAGTTTCGACCTGTTCGTGGCCCCAGATTCCATTCGTAGTATTTTACGCCCGGTGTTTTTTGTAGCCGAAACCATGCCCATTAAAGACATCATGACTCAATTTATTCAACAGCATAAGTCTTTGGCTATCGTTGTGGATGAATACGGAGGCACTTCCGGGCTGATTACCTTAGAAGATATCATCGAAGAATTGGTGGGAGAAATTC
>JAQCBQ010000100.1 GCA_027621385.1 Bacteroidota bacterium
GAGGTCGGTGGTGGTTGAAATTAAATCTGCCGGAAAAACCGCATTCCAGTCTCCAATTCGGCGAACCGAGGAAAAAGAGGCCAACCCATTGTACATGTACGACTGATTGGGGGCAGTACGCCCGGTCACTATGGGCAATCCGCTCATCAAGCATTCCAGGGCCAGGGTACTGGAAGGAACCCAGGCAAGGCTGCTGTTCAGCATCAGTTCTCTCATTTCAGGGGCTTGCAATCTGGAGCGCAGCACAACGCGGGAAGGCGCGATGCGGGACGCCAGCTCCAAATCTCCAACTACTGCGGTTACGGTCCAGTTCGGATTGAGCTGGGTTGTAGCCTCCAGGCATTTTTGAAGAACAGAACCTCCGTCGGTACCTCCAAAACAAATCAACAGATGCGGAGGGCTGGGTTTGGGTTGAGGCGGCGGCAACTGTTGGAACTCCTTCCTCAGCAATCGATAAGCAAGTCCCAACCAATAAGAACGATGCGAACAAGGGCTAAAATCAGCCTCGGTAATGCCGGGACAATGATTGATTACAAGGTCTACAGCCAAGGCTTCCCCTGGGATGTCATTAATTTGAATGGTTATACAGCCCATGTCTCTCAAAGCATGAACGTAGGCATCGTTTGTGGCATAGGAGTCTAGGACCAGCACATCTCCGGGGCGTACCCATTCCGCAAGAGCCTGAGCGCTTTGAGTGGAAAACCCCGAGGGCACAACATGATAGGGAATCCCGTTGGGAATGTAGGGTTGGGAATGTTGACCAATTAAAAATACTGCATGCGGTAAATGCTGCATCAAAGCTTGACAGCGCATCAGGTGTCCAAGACCAATGTGTTGGTCTCCGTCGGTGCGTATCCAACACCGGGACGCCCCGAAATTACCGTTCAGCCCCATCGTAAAAAAAGGGGTTTTTCCATTTTTTGGAAACCAGATTCCGAAAAAAAGACAAAACAAGGGGTTTAGGAGTCAAACTGAGTGTCAGAGTGCATAATAATCTCCGATTCAGAGTAGGCCAACTTAGATTTACATTGCCCAAAACATCATGACTAACTGCTAGCATGACCCAAAGATTTGAAAAAAAAATCCAAAATCTGTTTGAAAAAACCGGATTTAATTGTGTTGCCTTCCGAGTATTGGAGGAAGGCGCCTTGTTTTTTGTTCATTTGGAGATCGAAGAAGGTTGCTCTAGCGAGGTAAAATTGCCCTCCGACACCTTTATGATTTCTTGCTATCAACCAAGTGCGTCCGGAGGGTTTAAAACCTTGTATTTTTCTGGGGCGGCAGGAGTTACTCCGGCTTGTAAATGTGATTTCTTAAGATCGGGCATTCATTTGTGCCTGGTAGGCCATACTTCATGGTTTTCAAATGCCATGCAACGTTTAAATCAAGGGAAAGGCAGGGCTCAAGTGAGTGTAAGAACCTTGCCGTTTTGCAATGCCCAGATTTCAAAACCCATGTTAATGAGTCAGGCGCAGTTGATTTGCAAAGAGCGGTTGTCTGAGCCTAAAATGATGGACGTGCACGGATTTGCTCTGCTGCTGCTCGGGGAATGGGAAACGGTTCAAGATTTATTGAGAAAAATCGAAGTGGGTCGAGACCAATGGTTGGTTTCGCAGGCAAAACGGCTTATGGAGCAGCACATAGAAGGGCAACCCTTAAGTCTTGAAACTATGGCTCAATCGTTGGCGGTGAGTGTTTCCAAATTAAAAATTGCATTTCGGCAGGAGGCGGGAGAGTCGGTGTATCGGTATTACTTAAACTTGCGGTTGGAGCGGGCCAAATTGCTTCTTGAAAGCCACCGCTACAATGTATCTGAAGTGGCTTACCGGATTGGTTACAACAGCGTAAGCAAATTTTCGAAAATGTTTGCAGAGTACCATGGCACTCTGCCATCTCAGTTCAGCAAATCCAGTTTGATTGGAGTTTAAAGGAAAAGCGGGCATTAGGTAAGAGCATTCGCATTGATTACCTTTGCAAAAAGTCGTTTTGAATTTTTTTGAAAATTTCGGAAGGTATTGCCTGTTGGTGTTTCGCACCTTCAAACAGCCTGGGCGCAACAAATTCTTTAGGGAGCAATTTTTCAAAGAATTGGAGGCATTAGGTCTTGGTTCGATTGGGATTATCGCCATCATTTCCTTGTTTATGGGCGCGGTGATTGCCATTCAAATGGCTGCGAATATTGATAATCCCTTAATTCCGAGAGAAACCATTGGGTATGCCACTCGAGAATCGGTGTTTCTGGAGTTTTCTTCTACGGTCGTCGCTTTGATTTTAGCGGGCAAGGTGGGCTCTAGCATTGCCTCTGAAATTGGCACCATGCGGGTTACTGAGCAAATTGATGCCCTGGAAATTATGGGTGTGAATTCGGCGGGATATTTAATCTTGCCCAAAATCACAGCCTCGTTGGTCATTAATCCTATACTGACCTTAATGAGTATGTTTTTGGGAGTTTTTGGGGGCTACTTGGCCTGCATGCTTACGGGTATGCTGGATACCTCCAGCTATTTAACCGGATTGCTCTTTGATTTCAGGCCCTTCAATGTGGTTTATTCCATCATAAAAAGCATTGTATTTGCGTTCATCATTACCTCCATAAGTGCATACCGGGGCTATTATGTGGAAGGTGGCAGCCGTGAAGTGGGCGAAAACAGCACGAAGGCCGTAGTGAATGCCAGCATTGCCATTCTGTTTTGGAATTTAATTCTGACCCGAATTTTGTTGCTATGATCGAGATAAAAGGGCTGTATAAAACCTTTGGCAGCAAAGAAATTTTAAACGACATCAACCTGACGTTTGAGGGCGGGAAAACGAATCTAATCATAGGTCAATCGGGCAGTGGAAAAACGGTGTTAATGAAATGCGCCGTGGGATTAGAAAACCCAAGCAAAGGAGAAATCCTGTACTCAGGACGGCCATTCACCCATGCATCCTTAGAAGAAAAGATGAGCATTCGGAAGGAAATTGGCATGGTTTTTCAAGGCGGAGCCCTTTTTGATTCCATGACCGTAGAAGAAAATGTGGCCTTTCCATTGCGCATGTTTACTAAAATGCCCAAATCCGAATTGGAAGACCGAGTCAACTTTTGTTTAAATCGGGTAAATCTACCCCAGGCCCATGCCAAATTTCCGGCTGAAATCAGCGGCGGCATGAAAAAACGGGTGGCCATTGCCCGCGCCATTGCGCTCAATCCAAAATACCTGTTCTTTGACGAGCCAAATTCAGGCTTAGACCCCAAAACATCCTTGGTTATTGATGCCCTAATTCAGGAAATTACAGAAGAATACAACACTGTAACGGTGGTCAACACGCACGACATGAATTCAGTTCTGGAGATTGGCGATCACATTGCCTTTATTTATCAAGGGAAATTAATTTGGACCGGTGATTCCAAAAGCATTGTAGATGCGCAAATACCGGAGGTGCGCGATTTTGTTTTTGCCTCTCCCCTCATGAAAAAAATCTTTAAATCAGGATAGGGAGGCTTCGGCATGACAGAATTCATGCAATTCTTACACCAAATCAAATTTTATTTGCGTAAAATTGGGGTTAAATCATAACCCTTTACACCTATGAAGTTATTTTTTACAACTGCTTTGGCCCTCAGCATGGGATTGATGGTCATGGGGCAGAGCCAGCGTTTGGTGTTGGCAGAGGGTTTCTCCAATGCCAGCTGTGGTCCCTGCGCCAGTCAGAACCCAAATTACAATACCCTAACTGCCGCCAACAGTTACCCCAACAATCCGGCGAAATTGGTGGCCATTAAGTACCAAACCAATTGGCCTGGTACCGACCCCATGAATGCTCAAAATCCAACTGACATTGCCAGCCGGGTTTCATATTATAGCGTTTCTGGAGTTCCCTGGGGAGCTTTGGATGGAACGGCGTATGCCGGAAGCAGTTACTCAGGTGCCCTAGCCAACCTGAACCAAACCACCATCAACAACCGGTATGCAGTAACTTCTCCCTTTGATTTAATGGTGCAACATTCCATTAATCCAAGCATGGATAGTGTTACCATCACGGTGAACATCAACTGCACCGACACACTTCAGTTGGGTTCTGGTGTGGTAAAACTGCATGTGGCCTTGACCGAGAAAACCATCACTTTCTCGACGGCTCCGGGTTCAAATGGAGAAACTTCGTTCAAAGGGGTAGTCCGTAAAATGTATCCCAACGGAAATGGAACTACCATTTCCAGCAACTGGCTGCCCGGTCAAACCGACAGCTATTCTTGGACCGTTCCGCTTCCTTCCTACATCTATAAAATTCCTGAAGTTGGCGTAGTAGCGTTCATCCAAAACAACGGCAGCAAAGAAGTGTACCAAGCGGGTTACAGCGCTCCAATACCCGTTCCAAACTATGGAACCATTAGCGCAGTAACCACCAACAGTCCAGCCATCAACTGCAGCGGTGATTTGAACAACGCAGAGGCAACCATCAGCAACATTGGTAACAATGCCATCACCTCGGCCACTGTAAATTACCAAGTGGATAATGGATCTGTTCAAACGGTTCCATTTTCAGGCAACATCGCTCCTGGAAGCACGGCCAACGTTTCTATTCCTGCTCTTACAGGAATCAGCGGTGGAGCCCACAGTTTGAATGTATGGTTGACCGACATCAACAACAGTGGTTTTACCACGGCCTTGGGTCAATCGTCTGCCACCTTTCGAATATCAGCCGCTCCCAGCGTTATGAGCAATACGGTTGATTTTGAAGCAAGTGTATTCCCCAACAGCTACGTCATTGAAAACACCCCCGGTGCAAATGGCTGGGGCTGGGTTTCCATCAACAATGGAGCCTCTAAGTTTATGCGTTGTTTCTTCTGGAATATGTCACCTGGAACAGTAGCCAATCTATACACTGCACGTTACGACCTTTCCGGCTTTACCAATCCGGAGTTAAAGTTTGATGAGGCCTACACCTACTACACCGCCTCTGCACCCGAAAACGACCGCTTGGTTGTGTCTTATTCTACCGACTGCGGCAGCTCTTGGGTTGATTTTTATGACAAAGCGGGTACCGTACTTCAAACGGCAGCTCCTGTCAGCAACCCACAACAGCAATTTGTACCTGCAGCGGGTGACTGGAGAACCGAGTTAACTGCAATGCCTGGAGCAGGAGGATTAAGCGATGTGCTTATTCGCTTCCGTGGTATTTCTGATTTTGGTGACAACCTGTTTATCGACAACATCTTCATTCAAGAAAAAAGCATGAGTGTTGAAGAGGTAATTCCCGTAAGTCAGAATTCCTTGGTTACCTATCCAAACCCTGCGAATCAGTCGGCTACCGTTCGCTTTAACCTAAGTCAAGATTTCAATGGTAAAATTGAAGTTGTAAATGCACTGGGAGCCACTGTATTTGCCACGGCAGAAGGTACGTTTGCCAAAGGAGACCAAAACATCCAATTGCCAACTGCCACATGGGCCGATGGCTTATACTTGGTGCGTCTGGTGTCAGGCAACATGGAAATGAGCACTCGATTGGTGGTACGCCATTAAATTTCGAACGTTTTTTTAAACAAAAAAGGCCGGGGTTTCCCGGCCTTTTTTGTTTCTTTGAAGAACATTCCTAAACAAAGGTTTGTTCTTACATTAAAGTCCCTGAACAGCTGAAAATTTTGCATCGATTATGTTTACTGGTATTATCGAAAGTCAAGCTGAAATTCTAGACATTCTTCCCCAAGAAAACAATGTAACGTTCAGGCTACGCTGCCCATTGCAGAACGAATTCAACATCGACCAAAGCATAAGCCACGATGGTGTTTGTCTAACGGTTGACGGACTTCAAGACGATAGCTATACTGTAACCGCCATCCATGAAACCTTGATTAAAACCAATCTGTCGTCCAAAAAGATAGGAGACACCCTCAATATTGAACGGTGCATGCCCGCCCATGGACGTTTTGATGGGCATATTGTTCAAGGCCACATTGACGGCACAGGCCGCATTTGCTCCATCGAAAATCAGGCGGGCAGTTACTTAATTCGCATCGAGTACACGCTGCCCAACCACCTCACGGTCTCCAAAGGTTCCATCGCCATAAATGGGATTAGCCTCACTGTTGTAGATAGCCAGCCTGGAGCATTTTCCGTGGCCATCATTCCATACACTTGGAATCACACCAATTTGCAGCAACTTAAAATTGGAAACACCATAAACTTAGAATTCGACATCTTGGGCAAATACATACAAGCCTGGATGAAACACCAATCCATTGAATCAAACGCATGAGACAATTCTTCTTTGCCCTTTTTTGTACGGCCCTGACGGCAAGCGCCCAATCTCCGTTTCAACCGGTAGCTACCGCCGATGTTCCACATGAGGTTCGTACTGCCAGCATTTTGCAACCTATTCATGCCGTACATGTGCGCCACAACCAACTTCCTTCAGAGCTTACCCAAAGCGCTTCCCTTCGCATACAGCTTCCGCACCCAAACGGCAATTGGGTTTGGGTTCAATTGACATCGTATTCGGTTCTGGCCGATCCAAAAAAGCAATCGGAATATGGAATTTCGACCTGGTACGGACAGATTGAGGGCGATGCGGCGGCCGTAGTACGGGCAGACCAAAGCAGCCGAGGTTTTCATGTTCAAGTACTTAGTCCCAACGGAGATTGGTATATAGATCCCATCTTGCCCAACAACGCAGAATGGCATTTTTCTTACTTCAAATCGGATGTGGCCAATCCTCACCTGTTTGAATGTGCGGTTGAGGATGAACAAGACATCGTGGATGATCCTGTTTTTGACCCTTTTTCAACAAATCCGAATGGAGGTACTCTGCGCAGCTACCGATTGGCCTTGGCGGCCACCGCCGAATATACCAATTACCATGGAGGTGCTACCGGCGCGTTATCGGCCATGGTTACAGCCATCAACCGAGTCAATGGAATTTATGAGCGCGACCTTGCCGTTCGCATGGTTTTAATTCCCAATACAGATTTATTGATATATACCAGTTCGGTTTCAGACCCCTACACCAACAACGATGGCTTTACCATGTTGAGTGAAAACCAATCCAATATCAATGCTGTAATTGGAGCTGCCAATTACGACATTGGGCATGTATTTAGTACGGGAGGTGGAGGTATCGCTTCGCTTGCTTCGGTTTGCACCAATTCAAAAGCCCAGGGTGTTACCGGTTTGAACAACCCCATTGGTGATCCTTTTTATGTGGATTATGTAGCGCACGAAATTGGGCATCAGTTTAACGGCAGCCATACGTTCAATTCCAGCCTGGGTTCGTGCAGCGGAAACCGGTCTAGCCAAAATGCCTATGAGCCGGGCAGTGGAAGCACCATAATGGCCTATGCCGGAATTTGCAGTGCCGATAATGTTAGCAACAATTCCGATGATTATTTCCATGTGCGCAGCTATCAAACCATGTTGACCTTTTTACAGGGCACCGGCGGAAACTGTGCAGCCACATCGCCCACAGGAAATACTCCCCCCACGGTGGATGGACAAGTCAGCCCCCAAACTTTTTTCCCCATTGGCACTCCCTTCAAACTAACTGCCGCAGGTTCCGATGCCGATGGAGATGCTCTTACGTATTGCTGGGAGCAGTACAACCGAGGTGCTTCTGTCTCGTTAGCGAACAATCCAACCACGGGCACTCCCCCTCTATTTGTGTCCTTACCTCCCACCACCAACCCGACTCGCTGGTTTCCTCGATTAAGCTTTGTGGTAAGCAATGCAAGTTCTGCGCTGGAAAAACTACCCACATACACTCGGGGGATGGATTTTAGAGTAACCGTACGCGATAACAAGCCGAATGGCGGAGGAGTTAGTTATCACCAAGTGAATTACGATGCGACGGCCGCTGCGGGTCCTTTTTTGGTTACCTCTCCCAATACAAACCAAATTCAATGGGCCACAGATTCATTGGTCAGCATCACATGGGATGTTGCCAATACCGATCTAACACCGGTCAACTGCAGTCAGGTAAACCTATTGCTTTCTGTGGATGGAGGCTTCACCTACCCCTACACCCTTGCAGCTGCAACGGCGAATGATGGCAACGAAACCATGGTGTTGCCTTTCTTCCCCAACGAGCCCCTACTCATCACTCAGGCCCGTGTTATGGTAGAAAGCGTTGGAAACATCTTTTACGATATTTCCAATGCCGATTTCACCATCAACAATCAACCTTCCTCTGCCCTTGAAAATGTAGGAGAAACGGGTCAATTGTATCCAAACCCTTCCCAATCTGGAATAGCAAAAATTGTACTCCCCAACCTAGAGCCCGGTAGCCTGAGCATTTTTTCGGCGGAAGGTCGGCAAGTGCAAGGCGAATTGGAAGGGAACACCGTACGCTTGATTGATCCTATTCCCGGCATATTTGTGGTACAAGTTGAAGCGAATGGCATTTGGCATTCCTTCCGTTGGGCAATTGCCCCCTAATCCTATCGGTTAGGAGTTGGCGTTCCGTTTGAAGTAAACGCCAAATCAGCACCTTGGCAGGGGTTTTTCAACTACGCTTTGCAGGGTAGAACAAGGCCTTCCTTGTTTCGGTTATATCGGAATTTAAAGGGCCTTTTTTTCTTTTGGTGGCGGGGCAACCCCCTTCCATTGAACCGGATTTTGATGAATATATCTTGAAATGGTTTGAAAGGCGCGGTCATCTGGCACGATAATGTCGTGGTAACTTCGTTGCCATAATTTTTTATTAAACGGCATCCAATTCAAATTTTTCACGCCCCGTATGTATTCGTTCGTGGTCATGGTTTTGAACCATTGTATGGTGGCCCAAAGGGGCGAACCTCTGTGTTCGCCCTTGGTGGCGTTTTCGGCACGGGTGGCGGTTGGGGAGACAGGGGCAGACACGGAGGTCTGCCCCTGCGGGGTGATTTCAATCATGCAATGAAAATGGTCGGGCATGACGACCATGGCGTGGCATTTTATGTGGGGAAATTTATTTTCCAATTCATAATACCATTTTTCAATCATTTTGCCGGCTTCGCTCAAATGCATTTTACCGTGAATGATGTAGCCGAAACATGGCATTCGGTCTTGGCAACAAATGGTAACAAAATAAAACCCCGGTTGGGAATAATCATACCCTTTTAACCGAAGGGAATTGCGGCGACATTTGTGGGGATTGTATTTGGATTTTGGACTCATGATTCAGATGATTTATTTGCTGGAATTTAGGCCCAAAAATCCAATTTGTCAACCCTGAGTTGTAGAACAATTTCAACGGTATTGGGGTAATTTAGAGATGGGAAGCATGGAGGGGGTTGCAAATGGATATTGAGAGA
>JAQCBQ010000101.1 GCA_027621385.1 Bacteroidota bacterium
GGCTGTTAAAACCTGTTGATAAGTGTTCAATTTTTTATTTGCTCAACAAAGATACGTGTATATCGAGCTGAGTTATGAACAATCCAAATTTAGAAGTATGAAATTTTAATTGAGTTTCAAGCATAGAATTGACAATTTGAATTGCCTAGAACGGTAAAAAAGGAAATTCACATCGAACAATTCACAAGTTTATAAAATTGTTAATAAACCAATCAAACTCAATCTATCCCATAGAAAGAGCAATATAGCCTTGTTTAGAATATGTTGATAAACTGTGAATAGGAATGAAAGCAAGGAATTTAGAAAAAGAGTTGCTAACAAATGAACAGTCCTTATAAATAACTAAAAGAAATTAAAATTTTCTTTTTGTTTTTATAGTGCATGTTGAAAAGTGAATTCAAACAGATTAGCGGGTTAAAACCACCAATCCTACTCTAGGTTCCGTATCAAAGGGAAGATTTTCTTCTATCTCAAACGAGATTTTATAAGAATACACTCCAACCGGTGATGGCATGTTCAGGTGTGTTCCGTCCCAGCCTTGTTCCATTTTTTCGGAAGTAAACAACAGGTCTCCCCAGCGGTTAAATATATCCAATCGGTAATAGCTAATTCGGGTTCCAAAAGCCCTGAACGTATCATTGATTCCATCTCCATTGGGGGTAAAGATGGAAGGAATGTATAAACTGGGTTCACATCCATTTCGTACCCAAGCCGTGTCTTGAATGATGCAACCATAGTTATTCACACCAAGCACCGCGTACAGTCCGGTGTCGGCAATGGTAATGGAAGGACTGTTGGTTCCAGGCGTCCAGGTCCAATCTATAGACGGATTCAGAGAATAACTAAGGGTGCCTTCACAAATTCGGGCCACCTCGGGCAATACGTTGGGTTCTACCGGCACTTCTATTGTTCTGTGCCAGGTTATAGAGTCGCAACCCATAGATGTCGTTAAATGCTCTTTAACGGTGTTGGTTCCAAAATACGGAATACCTTCAACCCAGTGTGCTGAATCTGGACAAAGCCAGAAGGTCAAGGTATCTTCAAAGGTTGGGTGAACGGTAATGTCAGAAACAAATACAGAGTCGCAACCGAATTGATTGGATAAGGAATCGGTATAGGTTCCAGATTGGGATTGAGGTCCGGCTGCGGTTGACCAAGATTGTCCTTGACATAAGTCAACATCCAGTGTTTGAAAATGGGTAGGATTGAAAACAACTGTGCTAACAATGGTGCTGTCGCAACCGAATTGATTGCTAAGAACTGAGGTATATGAACCGGCGTTGCTTACCGGATTTCCATTTGGAAGCAGGTAGGTTTCACCTTGGCATTTCACCACGTTTTCCGATCCGGTATGAACTGGCCATTCAACCAAGACGGTTTGAACGGTAGAATCGCAACCAAAAATACTGGGAACCGTTGTACCATAAGTTCCTGGGGCAAATACCTGTTGTCCATCGGGCAGAACAAAGGAACCACCTTGACAAAATCCAGTATTATCGGTGGTTTGATAGGTTAAATGTTGAATAACCTGAGTTGTAATTAAGCTATCGCAACCTTGGCTGCTGCTTAGCAATGTGGGGTAGGTTCCGGCTGAAAGAACAAAAGATCCGTCGGGCAATTGAAGAGAATCTCCCTGGCAAAGTCCGATTTGAGGGCTGAGTGAATATACAGGAGCTACGCTCAATTGAGTAAGAACAATGGAATCACAACCCGCTACTGAAGAAAGCGTTACCAAATAATTTCCGGCTTGTTGTACCGTATTTCCATTGGGTAGCGTATGAAATTGGCCTTGGCATATTTGGGGTTGTACAGCCACGAAAAAGGTATCTTCAACACTTAAATTCGTTGTTATGATGCTATCGCAGCCAAATACCGTGCTGAGATTTGAAACGTAAGAGCCTGCTGTTGTAACAATTTGTCCATGAGGAAGGGTATAGGATTGTCCTTCGCAAATGCCTGGAGATTGGGTTAAATTGTAGGTAGGTTTCAGGTATAAGATAGTGATGATGGTGCTATCGCAGCCATTGATGGAACTCAAATTTGAAATAAAGGCTCCACCTTGAGTGGTTGTTTGTCCGTTGGGTAAAGTATAGGTTTGTCCTTGGCAAATGGAATCGGCCTGTTGTTGGTTGTAGGTTGGCCAAAGGGAGAGGTTCAGGTCAATGGTAGAATCGCATCCGTGAATGGTGTTCAGGGTAACTGAATGCAGTCCTGCTTGAGTGACATAGCTCAAATCAGGAAGTTGAAGACTGTCTCCGCTGCAAATAAACGGGAATTGAGCTACTCTAAACGTATCATTAACTATAAGCTGGGATGTAATGAGGCTATCGCAGCCTTTAATGGTTGAAAGGATAGAGGTGTATGTTCCGGGATTTGTAGCGGTTTGACCATTGGGCAGAGTATAGGTTTGTCCTCGGCAAATGGAGGGATTTTGAGTAATGTTGTAGGTAGGATTGACGGTGAGTTGTCGGGTAACAACGCTATCGCATCCGAAGATTGAGCTCAGGTTATCTACATACGTTCCTGAAGTGGTTTGCCAGGCATTTTGAGTGTAAATGGAATCTCCTTGGCAGATTACAGGAGTTTGGGTATGAGCAAAAACGGGATGAACAGTTACAGAAATCTGAGCCGTATCGCTGGGGCAAAAGGCATCATATACCAGTACTGAATACAAACCGGAATGGGTAGAATCTACATTTGAAATGCTAGGATTTGAAATGGAATCTGAAAAATTGGCCGGACCAGACCATTGAATGGTATGGTTTTGTGGCAGTGTAGATTGCAGTTGAAGCACATCTCCGTCGCAAAGGGGGTTGTTGTATTGCAATTGTGGCGTTTGCGGCTGCTGTATTACTGTTAAATCAAATGTATCTGGAGTTACCGGGCAGGCTCCTACATTTCCATTGATGATGTACATTCCATCATGGATCAATTGGCCTGGATTCACAGTTACAGAATCGCCGTTGGCGGTAAAGTTATTGGGCCCGGTCCAGTTGTAAGTAGTTCCGTTGATGGTGGCCACTTGAAGCATAAAGGGGCTTCCTTCACAGATGGTATCGGCGGGGGGTGTTTGAAGGTTGAACTGGAACTTATTGTAATCGCTGAAATACCCATATCGGCAACCGGAAGCAGCTCCACCGTGTACAATTCCCATGTGAAACAAGTGAGTAGAATTGGTTAGTCTGGATCCTAAACCTTGGGGTACAGAACCTGAAAGGTTAATTTGGGCATACATCCAAGCTCCGTTTGAACCTGGAACGGGGCTAAAAGCGGCGGCGGTAACCAAGGCGGGATTGCCATTCAGGGTGAAGCTGCCTTGTCCTCCGGTTTGAACGATCAGGTTAAGGGCAAAGAACTCATTGGTAGATCGAGTAAAAGCGATGCTGGAATTACCAGTGCATTCGATGGTAGGAAGAAGAGCTCCGCCTACTTCGCATCCAAATCCTGTAGTATGCAGCAAATAAGTAGGCTGGCTTGTGGTGACATAAGCTACGGGATTGCTAAGGGTGTTCACATAGGTTTGTCCGGCATTTAAAGTAGCTACAGCAGTACCGTTCACTGAAACCGTAGTTCCATTGGCCGTGGCGAGCACATAAAACTTATCGGGTCCATTCAGGTATCCTTTAACCACAATGTATTCATCTCCTACGCGGTTAACCGGAACAATCTGGTCGCCCATAATATCGGCGCATCCGCCATAGGGGGCACCCGACATGGAATCGTCGTTGATGGTAATGGCTATGGGTTTATTGCTAACAACAGTCGTGCCTTCCAGGTGATCGGCGGTACCAAAACCTGAGGCTCGACCGTTCCAAGTTTGTCCGGCGTTTAGTGTAATGGTAAAGGGAACATTGGCATTATGACCAACAATGTTTTTGGTGGGAGTAATGGTAATGCTGGTGTTGTTTTGAGTAGCTACAATATCAAAGCCAGACCGGGCGTAGGAGGCATTGGAAAGAAAATTTTGGAAGGGAAGAAAAAAGCTGGTTCCCAGGGCATTGTTTCCTTTCAACGTAAAAATATCGGGGTTGCAATTGCAGGTGGGATTGATTTCGTAATAGGCTGTAATTTCGGCGGTTGATCGTATTCTAAAGCCGTAATTCAGCACTGTATTGGCGGGGTTATTTTCCACCATATTAATCCAAGAAGTTACATCAAGAGATGTAGCCGCGTTGGGCGGCAAATTCAAGGTCATGGGAGGAAAGTTGGGATTGGCAGGCTGTTCAATCAAGATGGATGCTTGTTGCCCATACGAAGCAAAACGGAATAAAATGGGTCGATCGCCATGGTTTTGAGCAGCTTCAGGGGCTACGAACCAAAACAGAGTATCCCTTTGTCCGTGGGCATTTTGCAAAAAATGGCCTAAGAAAAAAAAGATAAGCGTACAACTTATTTGTATTGCCCTCTGCATTTTTACTTAAAATAGAAATAGTTTGATTACGAATTTAGATGAAATTGAGTGATTTAACTGCGTTTTGAGGCATTATTTTATCTAAACATAATTTGATAAAGGATTTATTTTAGGTAAAAAACCATCAAAATCTTGCGTTGTTTTTTTCTAAGCCCTTGGAAAGTTACCTTTGAGAATAAATCAAACTGCATGGAAACAAAAGAAGAGATAGTAAAGGATTGGCTGCCCAGGTATACTGGGAGACCCTTAAATCAGTTTGGGGAATATATTTTGCTGGTTAATTTTCAAAATTATGTAGACTTGTTTGCCGAGAAATTTGGAGTTCCGGTTATGGGAGAAGGGAAGCCCATGCAGTCTGCTACGGCTGAGAATATCACCATCATTAACTTTGGTATGGGTTCAGCCATGGCGGCGACCATAATGGATTTATTGTCGGCTATTTCTCCAAGAGCGGTCTTATTTTTGGGTAAATGTGGAGGATTAAAGAAGACCAAAATAGGAGATTTGGTGTTGCCGATTGCTGCGATACGCGGGGAAGGAACTTCCAACGATTATTTGCCGGCCGAGGTACCGGCATTGCCTAGTTTTCGGCTTCAAATGTCTGTTTCGGCCATGATTCGGAAATTTGAGTTGGATTATTTTACGGGCACAGTGTACACCACCAACAGAAGGGTTTGGGAGCACGATCAAAACTTCAAGAACTACTTGGTAGATATACGGGCCAGTGCCATTGATATGGAGACAGCCACCATATTTACCACGGGTTTTGCCAACAGCATACCGCATGGAGCTTTATTGTTGGTGTCAGACAATCCTTTGGTTCCTGAGGGAGTTAAGACCAGCAAGAACGATGCTGTGGTTACCAAGAATTTTGCCACCAATCATTTAAACATTGGTATAGAATCTTTGCGGGAGCTTAGGGATTCTGGTGAATCGGTAAAGCATTTGCGGTTCGAGTAAAACCTATTTATTCAGGTTTTGAGGCCTTGCGGCAGGGATTGAACAAGGTAGCCCGCCAGGTTGGCAGCGGCTGCTGACCTTAGGCCGAGGAGGCGACTTTAGGAGCCACCGCAGGCCAAGGGCAGCCCGATGCCAACCGCGGCCTACCTGTGAAAGCCCGTTTGCCGCCCAAATTCTTCCCTTTAATAGACTATAAAAGTAAGAGCTGAATCTTAATTTATTAGAAGTTTCCAGTGTAAGTGGCCGCAGCTGAGTAGGTATGTGCCTTTGGGTAGTGCAGGTTCGATGCTGCTGCTGTGGCTGGCGAATAGGCGCAGTTGTCGGATTCGCCGGCCCATGCTGTCGAAGATTTCAGCGTCAAGACCATCGGTCGGCCAATTTAAGCTGTTTATTTGAACCGTACCCTGGCTGGGATTTGGGAAAACAGAAACAGAATTCCCCGTTCCAATTAATTCCATATTGCTGATGCTAAGCGCTTTGAGAACTGCGGCCATGGCATCTACCTTTCCATGTCCCCATTGCACATGGCCTGAATCGGGTAGGGAGCCCGTGCGGATGTCTTCTCGGGCCGTTTCGCGAAGAATGTTGCGCACCTGTTCTGCGCTCAAATTTGGATTGGCTTGAAGAACCAAAGCGGCGACGCCTGCGGCGGCAGGAGAGGCCATGGATGTGCCGCTGGCTTTTCCGAAGGGATAATTTCTGCCGTTAAAGGGAACGGAAGCGGCGAAGGTGTAGGAGGCGTTGGTGTATGAATTGACAGCCGAAGTAATGTTTCCGCCGGGTGCCGAGACATCGGGTTTCATTTTCCCGGTGATTAGGGGGCCTTTGCTGCTGAACAGGGAAAGGAATCCGTTGGCCATGGGGCTTCCGGGAGCGGGATAGAACTCTGGGGTATGGGAAGCAACCGTGAGCACTGAAGCTGCGCTTGCGGGCTCTCCGATACCATAATCTCGATTCCCCTGAATCCAGCCTGAGCCCCAAGCGGAAAAGGGCATGCCCCAGTTTCCAACTCCATTGTTTAGTTCTGTGACGTTCCAGGAATGTAGTCGGCCGGAGGATGCGGTAGCCACGATATTTATTTTCAGGTTCCCCGAAATTTGCTGGACCTTAATTTGGGCATGTGGTCGTTGGTTGAGCATGTGAGCAGATTCCAGAAGTACGGAAATGCGGACGCTGTCTCCAGCGGCATAAATGGTTGTATCGGGCAACCAAGCGGGGCCTTGACTGCTGTGGTACCAAAAGCTGGATGCCAACCATTGGTTTGAGTTGTTTCGAATTTCAATTTGAACGGAAAAGGGCTGAGCGGGTTCGCCCCAAAAACTGAGGCATTGGCCCCACATATTGGGGTGGGCATTGAAGGGGTACATTTCTATGCCGCTGCGGATGGTATCGGAAGAAAAGGTATAATCGAGGTGGAAATTAACGTCTCCGTTGTTGCCGGCGGAGGAAACAAAAACCACTCCTTGTTGAGCCAAGGCATCTATAGCTTGGCTAAGAAGGGATTGACCGTCTAGAGTTCCAATGTAATAGAGGCCCCAGCTCATATTTATCACCAATCGTTTTCCGGCTTGGTCGGCTTTTTCTTTCATCCATTGGAAGGCATCGAGAACGGCACCGGCATCGACCAAAAAAGTCACCAGCAACAGATCAGCTTCCGGGGCCATTCCTACATGAGCGGTTCCTGCTCCTGCTCCGGCAGCAATTCCAGCTACATGAGTACCGTGGTAATGCACATCGTAGATATTTGAAGTATCGGTGCCTGCCTGAATCAACTCGGCTGGGGATGCATATTCGGTTCCGTATCCGGAACTTGGTGCGGGGCCGGAGCGTTTAAACTGATCCCAAGCGGCCACAATTCGGGTTTGTTGTAAGGCGCTATCGTAAAAGGTAGGGTGGCTATAATCAAATCCCCAATCGGTAATTCCGATCATCACATCTTTACCGCGCAGCGGAGTAGGCAATGAAAATCCTTGATGAACGCTATCGGCACGGGTGTCTTTTCGCGCTCGTTCTAAAAGAGGAGATGCCTTAGGAGCGGCCATAGCCATTTCGAGTCCGGGCAGGTTGATTAAGCTTTGGGTTTGCCCTACCGGCACCTTAAGGGAGAGCACATTTCCGGCAGGTTTTCCGCAAAGAATACCTCTGTCCAATGCCGTTTCTGTGGAAAAGCTAGGGTTTACTTTGGCCAGAACAGACCAATATCTTTTTCCTTCGATTGATATTTCGGAAAAGGCTGAGGATGTAAGTCCGTTCAGGCTCCCATTTAAAAGAGCGTCCAACTGTTGAGCTTGGGTTGCAGCCGTAAAAAAGCAGAAAAAGAAAGCAAGAGGGAATCGTAATTGCATGCTTCAAAATTAGATTAAATTCAACGAAATTCAGTTGAATTTTACATGTTGGGTAAAGGTTGGGAAAAAGGGGGCAGCCATACCAATCAAAGGTTAAGCACCGGCTTTTTTCATGAATTTTTTGGCTTTGCGTTTGTTTTTTTTCATGCGTTTTTGGGTGGCTTTATCTTGTATGTCCATGTGTCGTTTTTTAGCTTCCTTTTTCTTTTTTTCTAGGGCCTTTTTTTGAGCTTTGGTCAGCGTTTTCTTGGTGGTTAGTTCTGTGTCTTTTTCCTTTTGTTTTTCAGCTTTATCGGCTGATTTAGCTTTTTTACGGCGTTCTTTTTTATCCATGCTTGATTCTCCGCCTAAAAAATCAAGGGTATGCAAATCAGCGCGTTTTTTTGCATTGAGGTGTTTTGATTTTGTATGGGATTGGACGCGGGCTTTTTTTCCTGTTTTATTCACTTGATTTCCGAACCGATTGTTTCGGGTGCTTCCGCATGCCGTGCAAAAGAACAGGGTTAAGGCCAGGCAAAGGGTGGCGTATCGGTTAGCGGACATACACAATTTTGGCTTGTTTATGGACCTTTAATTTACCGCCTTTGTGTTTAATCAAATTTGCTCCGGGTTGAACCAGTAGGGTTGTTCCGGCTTTTAGTACGAGTCGGCCCCCCCGTTCGATGTGTAGGGATGAGCCGGTTTTCAATTCAAGTGTAGTATTTTCAAGCATATTGGGGTGTTGGGGGCTGGATTTTGCAACGACGGGGCTTTGGCCTTGTTCTAGGGAAAGTCGGCAGCCCTTTTGAATGCGCAAGTTGGGTTTATGGGTTCCATGCAGAACGATGTAGCCGCACCAGCGCAACTTACCGTACAGGGTATATATTTGGCGTTCCAAGGTCACTTTTGACCGGAACTTGTCGGGTTCATCTTCGAAGGTAATTCGTAGTCCGTTCAGGTGAATTTTACGGTTTTCATGTGCTGCGTTAGGGTTGGCGGTCCAGGCTGATTCGTAATGCGTAGTTTGGGTGTACACCGGAAGGGGAGCCGGGTTGCTTGAAAGGCTTAGTTCCTGATTTCCGCTCCATTTGCCAAAGGCATCGAATCCATCGCCGCCTTTTCTGTAGGTCCATTTTATGGAATCTCCTTCGGTTTCGGCGAGTCCGGGCATGAGGTCTTCTCGGCCCAACAGACTTCCGTCTTGGTTGGCATCAAAAGCCAGGTAAAGGTCGTGCAATCCTGTAAAAGGATTGGGCAGGCTTCTGTTTCGGTCAATGGGTATGGCGGCATTTCCCCAGCTGCAGGCGCCACCATGTGGTTTGGCGTTAAGGTCGGTTCGGAAAGTGAAATCCCAACGCCCATCGGCAGGAAGAGGAAAAAGAAAAGAGCCCAGGCTGTTTGGGAGATCGGGTCGTTCCGCGTACAATTCTGGTCCGCCGGTGCGTTGGTCTTTTCCAATCTGTATGTAGGCATAAACCCCCGGGCTTCCTTGTTCCAATTGCTTGTTGGGTCGAACGGCGCAATCGTGCTGCGGGCTCAAGTATTCTTCGGTGGGGTGGTTC
>JAQCBQ010000102.1 GCA_027621385.1 Bacteroidota bacterium
GGGCTCGAGTTGCAGCTGACCAAATTGGTGCCCGGGATGGTGGTTTGATAAGTGCTTCCTGTACTTCCGGGATTTACAAGATTGACGATGCTATTGTTTCGGCAACACCGTTGATAGGCCAGTGTAATTCCGCTGGTTTGTATGGGCAGGGTAGCTTGAATTGTGTAAATAGCTTCTTCTACGCAGACCCCGGGTGGTGCTTGAAAGCAGGGGGAACTGGGTGTAAAGGGCACATTGTTGGCGCCGGGGAAAGGCAAATTGATGGTTTGCAACAAATTTCCGCCGGCATCCCAAACGGAAATGCTCGCCGGATTATCAAAGGGTGCCTGTCCGTTCAGGCAGTCGCGGTACACTTTTAGCGTAATCAAGTAATTGTTTCCTCCCAAGCAATCGTAGTACATTTCACCGCCGATGATGTGGGTGGCTTTCAGGGGAAAAACCAAGAGCAGAAAAAAACCAAACCAAGCCCAAATCAATCCCCGTTTCATCCTATCGTATCAGGTTTACATTTCCCATGAAGACTTTAGGTCGGTTGTTGGGTAAAACCAATTCAAACCGATAAACATAAACGCCCAAGGGGTAAGGGACGCCCTCGCGCTGTCCATCCCAACCCCGTTTCAAATGAGAGGAAACAAACACCTCTTCCCCCCAGCGATCAAACACGCGCCAAACAATGTCTTTGAAACCTTGTCCATATCCCCTGAAAATATCGTTTAGCAAATCGTTGTTGGGGGTAAACGAATTGGGAATATAAAATCCAAAAGGCGGATAGATGTAAATGGTATCTTGCACTTGAAGCTGACAGCCAAATTCGTTGGTAACTGTTAATCGGACAATCTGAAATCCAGTATCGACAAACAATCGGATGGGATCTTCAACCGTATCGGTACCAGATTCGACAAATTCCCAAAGCCAGTCAACCACATCTGATGAGGATTCAGAATCGAAAATGATTTTATTGTTATCGATGTAATGGTAGTCAAACCGAGTTTGAGGCGCGCGAACGGTAATTCGGGCCGACTGACTAAGCACATTTCCACAGCTGTCTGAAACGGAAACGGTAAAGACTTGCGAGGCAGGGGGGCTTACCCATTGGCTAAGCGAATCGGAGGGGTGGCCGTTGTCCCAAATAAAAACCAACTCTCCAATTCCGCCTCCGAATTGTGCCTGAAGCAGCACGGATTCTCCCGGACAAATTACGGTATCTGGACTGAAGGTTAAATTTAGGGGTGCGGCATCAGGTACTTGGACAAAAACCGTATCCGTGGCGGTATTTTGGCACACATCCGTAGCAGAAACCACAAATTGAGTGCTTTGGCCAACCAGTGCTGGAACAGGCGATCCTGACAGGTTGCCCGGAGACCAGGTCAACGATGCCATTCCCACACCCCCGGTGGTACTTGCCGATAAAAACACAACCTGGTTGTTGCAGGCAAAAGAAACATCATCCATGGCCTTTACTGTCAAGGGTGATACATCCGCGATGGGGATTCGTACGCTAGGCCGTTCAATGTCTGGGCACAGGTTTGGGTCATCGGCAGTAACAATCAAGAGCTCCGTGCCTTCAGCAAGACCATCGGCTAAGGCAGAAGTAAAAATAACCACCGAATCGATTCCTGCCGGAATTGTCACTTGAGTGGGTAAGGTTTGGTAATCGACTCCATTGATGGAATTGCCCTGAAGCAACAAATTGACGGTTTTATTTTGAGCGAGAGGAAGCGTGTTTTTAATTACAATAGCTGCTGTTCCGCAACCTTCGTGCAGGGTGTCTTTAGAGATTCCATTTAAGACCGTATAGTACATGCTGAGGCCGTCGGAGGTGAAGCTTTTGGCTTCAAGGAACACGCCGGAGTCATAAATTCCATCGGCCACATCGGCGATGGCCAATCGGATGGTATAGGTGGAACATGGAATCACTTTGGCCCGGGCAGTCAGGACACGTGTAAATCCATCGTACTGCAACGACATGCCGGGAGAGGGCAGTTCGTTGTCCACATAAAATTGAGAATTTGTCAGATGGTTCACATTGTTAATGGCCACCTTCGTTCCGTTGGGCAATCGGGCAATATTTTGGTTTTGGTAATTGCCTCCGGCGGGATTGGGTCCTGAAATAAAGAAACCAAAAACATCGTTGAATTCAGAGCCGACAAATTCACGGTATTCTTCCGAGCCAAACACGTATCGGAAGGCAATGGAATCGCCTTGAGGAATAAAATTAAAGGATAAGGTAGTGGCGTTGAAGGTCGGTTGAGAAAAGCCAAATTCAGCGTTCAATAATGCGGAACCTTGGAATGAATTATCCACACCGGCATCGGGCCGATTATTGGGACCTTGGGGCCCGTTCGGACCTGAAATCATGCCGGTGGTTAAAAGAATTCCCGAATTTAAGCCCAAGTTGGTATTGTTGGCTGTAAAAGACCCATAAGCCATTCCACTTCCGGTCAGGTTCACATTCCAAACTTGAACTCCGCCGCCCAACAAAATATTTTGCACCAAATCAGCAGGAGGTATGCCTCCTGCGGTTTGCAGCTGAGCCATTAAGCCCATTGGCCAAAGCACCAAAACCGCCCAGAGCAACATGCTTGAGCGCAGAATGGGTTTGAGGGCAAGGCGGAATTCAGCCATAATACAAAATTGCTACAATTTACTGCCTTTTTCTCAGCTTTTCAAGGGGCTTGGGCGCATTTTAACAGAACTTATGCTCTATCGTCATAAAGGGTAACATTCATGGCCGAAAAGATGTTTTAATTCACAGGTTTTAAATGTTTGTTCTGTGCAGCCATCTATCATAGATTTTAAGAAAGCAAGGTGCCATTTTCCTTAATTGTGTGGCCCAAATCATATGAATGAAAACAGGTTTTTGTTCAAGAATATTTTGGTAATGAAACAAGGCCAGGTTGGGAAAGATTAAACGCGATTTGCTGGAAATTAGGTCAAAGTTGGAATTTATGGCAGCGTCAATAGGGGTAAATAATGCCACAAAACGCTGACCCTGTGCAAGCGCAACCTTGGTTGTTCCTTTCAGGCCATCGCCTAAACGAAAAAAGGTTGTGAACATGTGCTGAAGATTATGTACTTTCAAGCCTTGAAATGAGGAAGGTCGACCGGGTGTTTTCGATGCATTGTTTGCATTCAGGGCTAACAGACAGGGGGCATTCCAAATGTTAATTAATACAGATAGAACCATGCAAAAGACTCAAGATTTTATCCAATCCAACCGTGAGCGGTTTATGGCAGAATTGTTTGATTTACTTCGCATTCCTTCCATAAGCGCCGATCCCGCCTTTTCGGCCGATGTTCATTCCTGCGCCGCATTTGTGGCCGAACGTTTGAAAGAGGCTGGGGCCGATGCGGTAGAGATTTGCCCTACAGCAGGATATCCCATCGTGTATGGCGAGAAAATCATTGATTCGGCTTTACCCACCGTTTTAGTATATGGCCACTACGATGTTCAGCCTGCTGTACCCTTGGAACTTTGGACTACGCCACCCTTTGAGCCGGAAATAAGAAACGAACGGATTTATGCTCGTGGTTCGGCAGACGACAAAGGTCAGTTTTATATGCACCTAAAGGCCTTTGAAGCCATGTGGGCTTCGGGAGAATTGCCATGCAACGTTAAATTTATGATTGAGGGGGAAGAGGAAGTTGGATCCAACAACTTATCCACCTTCGTGAAAAACGAGAAACAGCGTCTTGCTGCCGATATGGTTTTGATTTCAGATACCAGTATGCTCGGCAACGACACTCCCTCGATTGATGTCGGACTTCGTGGTTTATCTTACGTGGAAGTTGAAGTTACAGGACCTAACCGCGATTTGCACTCGGGGGTATATGGTGGGGCTGTAGCCAATCCCATCAATATCCTGTCAAGAATGATTGCACAAATGCATGATGATCAGGGCCGAATTGCCATACCTGGATTTTATGCCGATGTTGTTGCCCTTTCTGAGGCCGATCGTAAGGCCTTGAACAGCGCTCCGTTCAATGAGGATGAGTATAAAAAAGATCTTGGAATTGCGGCACTGCATGGAGAAGAAGGCTTTAGCACCTTTGAGCGTACAGGAACTCGCCCAACCCTTGATGTAAATGGAATTTGGGGAGGATATACCGGAGAAGGAGCAAAAACGGTTTTGCCATCAAAGGCCTATGCCAAAATTTCCATGCGTCTGGTGCCGAATCAGCGTTCAGAAACCATTACACAGTTGTTCTCTGATTATTTTAAATCCATTGCGCCTCCATCCGTTCAAGTGGAAGTTCGCCCCCACCACGGCGGGGAACCCGTTGTTACTCCATCGGACTCGCCAGAATTTAAAGCAGCCAGTTTGGCTATGAAAGCCACATTTGGGAAGGAGCCCATCCCCACCCGGGGTGGAGGTTCCATACCTATTGTTGCCTTATTTGAAAAGGAACTTGGTTTAAAATCGGTGTTAATGGGATTTGGTTTGGATATCGATGCCCTGCATTCTCCCAATGAGAGTTATGGGGTTTTTAATTTCTATAAAGGAATAGAAACCATTCCCTGGTTTTTTCACCATTATGCTCAAATTAAATAATCAGAGGTGCGCCCTAGTCGGGTTTGGAGTTGGGTGTCTTCTGACTTCCTGTTCTGTTTCTATGCCCCAGGTTGATTTGGTGGCCTACAATTTGTCCTTGGGCTCGGGCAGTTCAGTCACCTTAAAAGCAGAAAACCCGAATGGTATTTCCGTTACATCCACTTCCATTGTTTTGGATTTGGTGTATTTGCAAAAACCGGTAGGAAGGCTTCAATGCGACAGCAGCATCCGATTTCCTGCCAAGAAATCCATTGAATTTCCATTGAAAGCCACCTTAAATTCGAATGCTATACTGCAATCTGCTCCCAATGCTTTAATGTTAACCCTTCAAGGTAAAAAGCTTCCTGTACAGGTTCAAGGCTCTGTTCGGGTAAAGATTTGGGGCTTGTTCCCAAAATCCATTCCCATCGATACAACCTTAATGATTGATCCAAAGGAATTTATCGGTCGCTAAATGTGGCTTCAGCAATGGCGCGTACCGCTTTGCTTTTACCCATTGTGAAAAAATGAATCCCCGGAACATCGTTTTCCAGTAGTTCTTTGCATTGGGCAATTCCCCAGTCCACACCCACTTGACGGGCTTCATCATCGCTCTTACATTGTACTAGGGCATGGGTCAGCGGCCCCGGAATTTCTACATGAAAAAACTTCGGCATGAAGGTTAAGTGCGATAACCGTTCAATTGGCTTTATGCCTGGAATAATGGGTACCCGAATGCCTTCTTGCCAGCACCGGTCTCGAAAGGCAAAGAACTTTTTGTTGTCAAAAAACAATTGAGTGACAATGTATTGAGCTCCGGCCTCGATTTTATCTTTTAAATACCGAATGTCAAGATCCATGTGTGGGGATTCAAAATGCCGCTCAGGATAGCCTGCTACGCCAACACAAAAGTTGGTAGGATAGGGTTCGCGAATCTCGTCATCCAAATAAATACCATTGTTCATGTCGTTAATTTGTTTCACCAAATCAACAGCATGAGCGTGACCGCCTTCGGTAGGCGAAAAATGAGTTTCTGTTTTTATCGGATCTCCCCGCAGGGCCAATACATTGTTGATGCCCAAAAAATCCAAATCAATCAGCGCATTTTCAGTTTCTTCTTTTGTAAAGCCCCCACAAATCAAATGAGGAACAGTATCAATGGAGTACCTATGTTGGATTGCAGCACAGATGCTTACGGTTCCGGGGCGTTTACGCATAGATACCTTTTCCAAATATCCCTTTTCTCGTTTTTTATAAACGAACTCCTCGCGGTGGTACGTAACGTTAATGAAGGAGGGTTTAAGGTCAATGAGTGGGTCAATGGCCTTAAATAGGGTTTCAATTCCCACGCCTTTCAGCGGTGGAATAACCTCGAACGAGAACAGCGGGCCCCTGGCCGATTCAATGCGCTCTATGACATTCATTCAGCGTACAATTAAGAAATAGAATTTCGAACGCGTTGGGAATAGGCCCGAACGGCTTCGGATAAGCTCATGCCATTCTGCATGTTTGTTACGATATCCTGGGCGGCCAAAATGTGCGTTAACTTTTCCCCTTCATCATCTCCATGCACTTCAATGGCCGGCGTGGCCTCATCGTACAGTGCATTTTCAGCGGCTTTCAGTTCATCCAGGGAATGGCTTTGAGCCAAGCGTTTGATTTCAGGCAATTTCATGATGCCACTTGATTTAGCATTTCAATCAACTTTTCTTCCTTGCTTGTGGCCATACCTTGAACCAAAGCCCCCTCATTGAATACGGCAAGAAAGGGTAGGTTGTCAACTCCCGCCAGCCGGCGGCTTTCAGGATTTTCCTCCGCATTGATATAAACGAATCGAATACCAGCGAAGGCTTCATCCTCACTAATACGTCGAAACTTAGGAGAAAAGAGTTTGCAGCTTCCACACCAATCTGCGTAGAACTTAACCGCGATGGGGCCTCCTTGACCTAGCAGGCCGGCAAATTCGGAATCGTTTAACTTTTCAACCGCCATAATTGTAGTATTTGCTACAAAGGTAACAAAGCAAGCTGTGTTGTGGTTGAAATTTTAGGAAAACCCTCAACAGAATAGAACGGAGTCTTTGGTTTAAATCTGAATCGCATCGATTCTAGAACCATTTTTGCGATGCGCAACGTTAAACCAATTTAATTTCCGGGTTGAATGCTAAACTCGACCAGCCGTACAAACTGCCGGATACGGTCGCTGAGTTCCTGAGGCTGCAGTTCAATGACCCGCTCAATTCCAAACCGTTCAACGCAAAACGAAGCGATAGCAGAACCATAAATAACGGCCTGTTTCATGGTTTCGAAATTGATTTCAGGTTGAGAGGCAAGAAAGCCAATAAAGCCACCAGCAAAACTATCTCCTGCACCTGTAGGATCAAATACTTCTTCCAGGGGCATTGCAGGGGCATAAAACACTTCATTCTGATGAAACAACAATGCCCCGTTTTCTCCTTTTTTAATGACCAAATAGCGTGGGCCCATGGTTAAAATTTTACGGGCCGCCTTGACCAAGCTGAATTCACCCGACAATTGACGTGCCTCTTCGTCATTAATGGTAAGCACATCTACCATGGTTAAGGTGTCAATTAAATCATCCCAAGCGGAATCCATCCAAAAATTCATGGTGTCCATAACCACCAATTTAGGCCGGCGATTCATTTGCTGCAATACACTTCGTTGAAGTTTGGGCATTAAATTACCCAACATTAAAAAATCACATTCCTTGGCGCTATCGGGTAAAATCGGATTGAAATCGGCAAGAACATTCAACTGGGTGTCTAAGGTGTCGCGGGAATTCATATCGGAACGGTAACGACCTCTCCAAAAGAACGATTTTTCACCTTTTTTTATTTGAAGTCCTTCTGTAGATATTCCCCGTTTGTGAAAATGTTCGATTCCACTTTCAGGAAAATCATCTCCTACCACCGAGACTAAATGGATGTTTTCTTTTAAGAAATAAGAGGCGGCTAACGAAACATAGGTCGCGGCTCCCCCAATGATTCGGCCGGAAGAGGCAAACGGGGTTTCTACTTCATCAAACGCCACGGTACCAATCACCAATAAACTCATAATGTTATGTTTTAGTGCGCAAAGGTAATAAAACCCTGAAGACCACTTAAACGGACCTTATGAAGGTTGAATGTCATCCTGTGCCCAATAAAATTAGGCCAAGAATGCGTGAATCGAGGTAAAATGGGGTGCGCCGCATGGCCGCCAATATCCCCGACAAGGATGATGCGATTTGGAAATGTTCAAAACCAAAGAAAAAATCGCAGATGGGACCCATTTGAACCACGTCTGAGATGATACCAAGATGCCGATAATCAAACATTAAGGCGGAACGAATCTTCAGAAAATCCAACGCATCGATTCGCCGAAAGGTTCGAAGCGATTAAAAGGGCAAATCGTCTTCGAATGGGGCCGTTCCCGCTGGTGGACTGGGAGGGGGGCTTCCTGCTCCGGGTAGGGTTCCTCCTACTGCCGAATCGGAACTGGCAGGAGCTGAGGGTGGAGCTTGAGTGCCAGGGTTAGGCATTCCGGCCATATCCTCATTTAAATCCCAAACTTTCACATTTGTGTACCAACGGCCATTGTATTCTCGGCTCTCCAAATCAATTTTTGCCCGAACATTCATCCCTTCTTTCAGCCCATACCGATCTATTTTGTCTCCCCAAATTTCCATGCACAGATTTTTGGGGTACTGCCCAGGTTGTTGAAGCACAAACTCTTGCTTTCTCCAGGTGCCGTTTTTTCCTTGCCCGTTCACCTCTTGCATTACTTGTATTATTTTTCCTGAAATCTCCATCTCATTAATTTTTCCAAAGGTAGGCAGATTGAGGCCCAAAATCAACCCAAGTTTTCAACAATTTCCAATTATTTTCAATACTTGGGAAGGACAATACAATAAAACTCAAGAAAATCCATTCCTTTAATATCAAACCCCTATTTATGAACTACAAACACATAAAGCCCCACCTCAACACATTTGTTATTTTCATTGCCATTGTAGGAGCAGCAGCCATTGGGGCTCAGGCTTTCATCAACAGGAATAGCCATTCCGATCGGATCTATGTAACTGGGCTTGGTAGCAGCGATTTTAAGTCGGATTTGGGAGTTTGGACAGGTCGATATTCGGTAGAAAATGTCGATTTAAAGGAGGGCTACACCCGTCTTCAGGAGCACCGCGATGCCATTACCAAATTTCTATTGGAAAAAGGATTCAAAGATGAGGATTTGACGTTCAGTTCTGTTTCCACAGAGACCAATTACCGCAATAAATACGATGACCACGGGAATCTTTTAGATCAAACCTTTTTAAATTATTCCCTAACCCAAGCGGTGGATGTTCAATCCAAAGATGTAGACCTGATTTCAAAAATTTCGAGAGAGGCTACCGAATTGATTAATGAAGGAATTGATATTTATTCAGACCGCCCTTCCTACTATTATACGGAGTTGGCCAAATTAAAGATTAAAATGCTTGCCGAAGCCACTATAG
>JAQCBQ010000103.1 GCA_027621385.1 Bacteroidota bacterium
CAACACCATTTTAATCAATGAGGCCCACAGTTATGGGCTTAGCGATTTGCACCAAATGCGCGGCCGGGTTGGGCGGGGAAATCGAAAAGCCTATTGTTACCTTATTACTCCACCGTTTCATGCCTTGGCCGATGAAAGCAAGCGCCGACTCCAGGCCTTGATTGAGTTTTCTGATTTAGGCAGCGGATTTTTGATCGCCATGAAAGACTTGGACATTCGGGGCGCCGGAGATTTACTGGGGGCCGACCAAAGTGGATTTGTGAATGAAATGGGCTATGAAACCTATCAAAGGGTATTGGCCGAAGCCATACAGGAACTAAAAGAAGAAACCTTTGCTGAAGAATTTAAAGAAGAACTGAACTCGGAAGACCATCGCTGGGCTGCAGATTGCCAAATTGACACCGATATACCCTTGTTGTTGCCAGAAACCTATGTGGACAATATGGCCGAGCGGTTGGCCTTGTATAAGGAATTGGACAGCCTGCAGCGGGATCATGAGATCGAAGGGTTTGAAACACGGCTGCGGGATCGGTTTGGACCTTTGCCCGCCGCCGCCCAGGATTTATTGTTGGCGCTGAAACTAAGGCTGAAAGCACAAAGCCTTGGTATAGAAAGAATTGTGCTTAAAAATGGGCAGCTTCAGGCGGGGTTCCCTGGGCAGGAACGGGCCGCGTATTACAATTCAGGATTGTTCACGTCCATTTTGCAGCAGTTGGGCACACGGCGGGATGTTGAAATGAAGCAGCAAAAAACCCGTCTGATGCTTCACTTTAAGAATGTGAACGACATGGCAGGCGCATTGAAGCAGATGGATGCCCTATTGCCCCAGACAACCGCACAATCCGTATAATATGTACGGCAGATTTGTACCTTTATGGCATGTCGGTGAAACCTTTTAAACTGTTTGCTTTGTCTGGAAGCCAAGACTTGGCTCAGGAAGTCGCCGGCAGTCTTGGCCTTTCCTTGGGGGCCTTGTTCACGACGCGCTTCAGCGACGGAGAGGTTTATGCGCGGTTTGATGAAACCATACGGGGAGAAACCGTTGTTTTAATCGCCCAAATCAATCTGCCTTACCACCACCTGTTTGAATTGCTGGTGGTGGCCGATGCCGCCCGGCGCTCTTCGGCAAAAGAAGTGGTGGCGGTATTGCCTTACTTGCCGCATAGCCGACAAGAGCGTAGGGATGGAGAACGCACAGCCGTAACCTCCCGATTGATGGCAGAAACCATAGAGCGTGCCGGAGTGAATCGGGTATTGACCTTGGATTTGCATTCCATGAGCATAGAAGGCTTCTTTAAAATTCCCATCGACCACTTGCAGATGAGTGGGGAGTTTGTAAAAGACATTCGTGAAAGGTACGCCGGCAAACCCCTAATGGTATGCAGTCCGGATTTTGGCGGCATTAAGCGCATTAGAGCCTATAAGCAAGCCTTGGATTGCGATATGGCCGTCATTCATAAAGAGCGCCTGAAGCCCAATGTAGTGGAACGCATGGAAATTATTGGAGACCCGGCAGGGAAGCATGTGGTTTTGATTGACGATATGACCGATACCGGGGGCACCTTGGTAGCGGCCGCCCACTTGCTTTTGCAGCAGGGAGCGCTGACGGTAAGGGCCTATTGCACCCATGGTGTGCTTTCTGGAGATGCGGTGGAAAAAATCAACGCCTCTGATTTAGAGGAATTGGTGTTCACCAACAGCATTCCCCACCGGCCGGAAGGGACCAAATTCAGAGTACTTTCCTGCGCCCCATTGATGGCCAAAGCCTTAGACAACCTATCCCGCAACCAAAGCATTAAAACCTTAAATAGTATCTGATGTGGGGTAAGATTATCACCGCTACCGATTTGGTTTGGTTTGTTTTCCTGTTTTTGGTTTTTTACTGGTATGCCAATAAAGTTGTAAATCTCAACATCAAAGAAAAGCCCCATTATCGCTACTTTACCCGGGCTTTGGTGTTTAGAATGCTAATGAGTTTGGTGTTTCTGGGGATTTATATTTTTTATTATGGCGGTGGCGATACCATTAATTATTGGGAGGCCGCCAATGCCTATAAAAACCTGTTTACAGCCAACTTTGATCAATTTTGGGAGTTAATGACCATGCAGGTTAATGACACCAATAACTTTAAGTTTTATACGTACTTACACGGAGAGGGTGTGGTTCACGGCAATATACATCCCTCCATTTGGAAGCGGTCAGAAAATTTATTTATAGTTCGAGCAGCCACTTTCCCTATGATATTAACCAGAGGTTCAATTGCAGGAACCACGGCTATTTTTGCTTTTTTTTCCTTTTTATCCATCTGGAAGATTTACCAGATTTTTTTGCATTATTTTCCGGAGAGACACAAAGAACTTAATCTTTCCATTTTACTGATGCCCTCGGTGGCTTTTTGGGGTTCAGGAATCATGAAAGATACCTTAACCATGATAGGGCTGGGGTTTTTCTTGGATGCTTTATTTCGAAGGTTTGTTACCCATAAAATAGATTTAATCACCTTTTTCCTTCAGGCATTTATTGCCGGGGCTCTAATTTTTAAGGCTAAGCCATATATCTTGATAGCAATGACGCCGGGATTGCTGGTTTGGCTGAACTTTGATGCTGTGAAGCAAATTAAAAGTGTTTTAATTCGGGTGGTGGTTTTGCCAACCTTGGTTTTTGGCTCTTTATTGGGCGCCACGCTTTTCTATTTGCAGGGTGGAGACCGATTTGGCGAATACTCTGCCGATACAGTTTTAGAAAAGGCCTCGCTGACGCAACAGGATTTGGTTCGAGATCAGTATGGGGACAACAAATTTGATATTGGTGCTTTTGAGCCTACCATTCAAGGGATTATACCAAAGATTCCAATTGCCATTAATGCCGGATTGTACCGACCGTATTTGTGGGAAAGCGGTTCGCCCACCATGTTTTTTTCGGGCCTTGAAAATTCCTATTTGCTTATATGGTCTTTAATCTTATTGTACCGCACCAAAGTGTTGGGTTTTTTTTCCCGAATATTCACCTATCCTCTGTTTATTTTTTGTTTGTCCTTTTCGCTGTTTTTGGCCTTTTCCATTGGGCTAACAGCAGGGAATTTTGGGGCAATGGTACGGTATAAAATCCCTCTTCTTCCCTTTTTTACCTCGATGATTATGGTCTTGTCGTTTATGAAGCTATCTGCCAAACCAAAATTGGAAGGACCGGTGGTAGAAGGGGGGAAAATGAAAAAGTAAAGGAATGAAGCCTTCGGAAATCAGGGCCAAATTAATTCGGTTTTGTACACAGCGGGAGCGTTCGGAAAAGGAAGTAAAAGAAAAATTACGGGAACTGTCGGCTCCTGAATCCTGGGCCGAAGAGTTGCAATCTGAAGGCTGGTGGAATCAGGAACGATATGCAAGGGCGTATGCCTTCGACCACTGGAATTTGAACCACTGGGGAAAAGAAAAAATAAAGCAAGGGCTACGAGCAGCAGGGGTATCCTCAGATGCAAGGAATAAGGCCATGGAATCAATTCCAAAAGAAGAATATATTCAAAAACTAAATCGATTATTCCAGAGAAAGTTGGATTTGGCCACCGATTCCATAACTGAAGAGCAACTTCATAAAATCCGGATGCACTTTTTAAGGAAAGGCTATGGTTGGGAGGACATTCAATTGGCGGAAAACGAGGGAGGGGTTAACCCAAAATCTCTGTGAACGTTGCGCCTACCTCCGTAGACTTTGTGGTAAAAACAGGCAATCAAGCCTGAACATGTTTTTTCCCAGCACAGAGCCGAGGGCTGAACTTAATCGCTTTCGGCGGCCCGAAGGAACTTGTCGTTTAAGGCTTGGGAAAATGGGATGTCCGGGCCAACCATTCGAACATAAATGCGGGTAAGCCGAGCGGAATCGGCTTCTCTAAGCACCGCATACCAGCGCCGAGCGACCTCAAAGGGGTCGCCGGATTCCGACAAAACCCAGACCGAATGCTCCGCCGGCAGAGGCTCTTGAAAAGGCAAGATGATGCCGGCCCGTTCTGTTGCCGGAGGCCAGGCTTCATTCTCTTTCAAAAGCGTTAAGGGTGTTTTTGGGGCATAATGCCGGGCGAGCATGCCGGGCGCGGCCGGGTGTTCTTCTGCTTTCACCTTTACCTGCGGTACATAGCCCAAGACTTCAGTTAGGTCAGAAAGCTCAATTCCACCCCAGCGGTACACAACGGCCTGTCCCGATTCAAACCCAAGGATGGTCGATTCCAGTCCGATGGAACAAGGCCCGCCGTCCAAGACATAGGGCACCTCCAATCCAAAGGCCTCGCGCACATGCAAGGCCTGAGTAGGACTGATGTAGCCAAACAGGTTGGCCGAAGGGGCCGCCAAGGGGAAGCCTGTTTGGTCTAAGAGCTCAAGCGTAAGCGGGTGATTGGGCATGCGCAGGCCTACCCGTTCCAACCCTGAGCTGACCATATCGGGAATTAAGGATGTTTTTGGCAGGAGTAGGGTTAGGGGCCCCGGCCAAAACGTTTCGATAAGCTGTTGGGCCTGTGGGGGCAATTCTTTGGCATATTGATGAAGAGGGCTTTTTCTCCCAACATGAACAATTAAGGGATCAAAATCAGGCCGCTTTTTGGCCCGAAAAACCCGCTGAACCGCCTCAGGGTTTAAGGCGTTGGCGGCTAGTCCATACACGGTTTCTGTTGGTATTCCTACCGGAAACCCTTGGGATAAATAGCTCAAGGCTAGGCCAATGTCGCTGCCAATAGAAGGCCCCATTAGGTTATCAGGCATCGCGCAGACGGCAGTTCAGTGCACTCAATCCTTTTAAAATGCGTTCAATGCTGGCATCGGCATCGGTATCGCGCAGGGTTTTTTCAGGATCGGCAAAGGTGATGGAAACCGCCAATGAAATGTAGCCTTCCGGAATGCCTTTGCCGGAATAGACATCAAACAAGCGGCATTGATTCAACTGGCTTCCCCCCTGCTTTCGTATGCATGTTTCGATGTTGGAAAAAGGCAGGTCGCGGGGAACAAGCAGAGCCAAATCCCGTTCTATGCCCGGAAAACGGGGCAAGGGCTTAAATGCTTTTTTCGGGGCCGGACTGAGGCGTTCCAACGCCGTCCGATTCAATTCCAAGAACCACAAAGGCGTCTTTATGTCCATGAATTTCAACAGGTTCGGGTCTATAAAGCCAAGCGAAACCGGGGGGGCGGATTTGTCTTTCAGGTAACCAATCCAGCCAAATCCGGGCCAGGGAAGTTCTTGGCTGGGCTCCCAACGCAGCTGGAGCCCCATCATCCGAAGGATGTCGTCGGCCCAGGCCTTGAGTTCATAGATGCCATGCTCTTTTGATTCTACAGCCCAATGCATCGGGCTGTTTTTTCCCGACATCATTAGCCCCAGGTGTTCTTCCTCGTTAAATCCATTTCCGTCCATCACATAGCTTCGCCCGAACTCGAAAATCCGCCAATCCATGGAACGCTGGTGCAGATTTCTAGCCGCATTTTGAAGCATGGAACCCAAAAGGCCGGGCCGCAGGGTGTCCAATTCTTTGCTGAGGGGGTTTTGAAGTCCTGCATGCTGTTCTGCCGAGGTAGGATAGCAACGTGTGGCTAGCTCTTTGGAGTGCATGGACAGTGAAACCGACTCGTTCCAGCCGTTGTGCTGTAGGCGCTCTGAAATTTTGCTGCGTAGGGCATCTTCCGCTCCGCTTTGCTTGGCATTGACATGTATGCCCAGGGTGCCGGTAACCGGAATGCGGTCCAATCCAAAAATGCGTAAAACTTCTTCGGCCAGGTCGGCGGGGCGGCTTACGTCCGGTCGAAAGCCCGGCACTTTTAATCTCCAGGAAGTATGCCGTTCCATAGCACCTTCAAACCCTAAGGCGGTGAGGATTTCAGCCGCTTCATTTTGAGGAATTTCTACCCCGGCCATGCGGTTTAGGTAATGCTGTTCTACATCTACAAATCGAGGGGCGGGAAGGCCCTTGGTGGTAATATCAATCTCATCTCCTTCAATTTCTCCGCCTCCGGCCTCCATAATTAAGCGAGCGGCTACGCGCAGGGCAGTGAGGGTAATTCCAGGATCGCAACCCCGTTCAAAGCGAAACGAGGCATCGGTATGAAGACCGTGTCGTTTGGCTGAACCCCGAATTCGGGCGGGATCAAACCAGGCCGCCTCAATGAAAATTTTTGATGTTTTACCGGTTATTCCACTGGATTTTCCGCCAAATACGCCCGCCAGGCATACGGGCTTGTGCTGGTCTGCAATCACCAAATCATCGGGATGCAACTCCCGTTCTACCTCATCGAGGGTGGTCAGCGTTTCCCCGCTTTTGGCTGCCCTTACCAGCAGAGCATTTCCCTTCAGGCAATTGGCGTCAAAGGCATGCAGAGGGAGGCCCAGCATTAGCATAACATAGTTGGTGATGTCCACCACGTTGTTTTGTGGTTTTATGCCCAAGGCCTTAAGCCGATCGGCCATGGCCGGGGCTGAGTCTTTTACCTGAACCCCTTTTAGGGTAATGCCGGAATATCGACCACAACCGGCTTCATCTTCCACCTGCGGCTGAATGCCTCGGCCATTTCCACTTAAGGGAAGAAATGCCCTTGGAAATTCAGGCATGGCCCAGGATTCTCCACGGCTTGCGGCTTTGGCCACCAAGTCGCGGCAGGCACCCAGGTGGCTAGCTCCATCCACCCGGTTCGGAGTAATGTTGACGGTAAGGATGTGGTCGCTACTCAGGTTTAAATAGCTGGCAGCGGGTTGTCCGACGGGGGCGTTGGAATCAAGTACCCAAATTCCATCGTGGTTGGTTCCAAGCCCAAGTTCGTCTTCGGCGCAAATCATTCCTGCAGATTCAACTCCACGGATTTTTGATGCCTTAATGTGCAGGGGTTGTCCGGAGCTCGGATGAAGGACGGCACCGGGCAAGGCTACCAGCACCTTTTGACCTTGAGCGACGTTGGGGGCTCCACACACGATTTGCCTAGGGTTATCTTCTCCGGTATGTACCAGGCAAACTTTAAGTCGGTCGGCATTTTCGTGGGGTCGGCATTCCAGCACTTCAGCCACGCATACCCCTGCCAAGCCGCCGGGAACAGCTTCCATCTGTTCCCTTTCTTCCACCTCTAGTCCGGTAGAGGTCAGCCAATCGGCCACCACATCGGCAGATAGGTTTTGATTCAGCAATTCGTTAATCCAGGCAACAGATAGTTTCATGAGGAGGAAATATCTGCAAAAGTAGGAAATGCGAAAGGATTCTTAGAATTCCCGAATGGCTCTTACCCGAATCGAGTTGTTGCTACGGGATATGGTGCTTTGAGCGGCATTGGAGAAATTTATTGTCCAACCGGGAATGGGCAGGCTGTTGTCGTTGCAGCTGCTGCTCCAATAGGCACCAAGGGCAAAATTCCCCAACCCGTTCAAATGCAGGTTCTGGTACATTAGGTTTAATTCATAGCGGGAAGGCATGCGCCAATCGGTAAATGCTTTTCCGGCATTGTCGTGGTTGTTCGGATTGGTATAAGCGTCGTCGGCCAGACCGTAATTGATGCCGGCGGATTGGTCTTGAAGCGCAGCAACCAAGCCGTGGTCTCCGGCGGTATTGACGTAAAAAACAATGCCTCCACCCCAGAGTTCTCCAACAAAATGTACGCCGCCACCGCCACCGCCGCCGCTACCACCTCCGCTGCCGGTATCTGAAAGGCAAATCCAGTTGGGTTGCTGAGGGGTTCCCTCATTTACTTCCAGGCAATGCGTATCGGTGTTGTACAAAACAAGTCCTTCCGCCGGCAAAACAATGGTATTGCGCTGTGCCGTGGTTAATCGCGGAGGCAAGATTCCTTGAGCTTGCCCCGCCACTTCAAGGGCGGCAGAAGGGTCTGGGGAGTTGGTTTGTATGCCAACGGATTGGGCATACCCGGCCAAGCTGCTAATAATGCAAAGGCAGAAAGCGAGTTTCGAACTTAAATTCATAGGTTAACGGAGGATTAAAGACGGGAATATCAGCGGGTTCTAAACGATAAATTAGAGAAACAATACTAGTCTGAAGAGGACACATATTATATTTGTACAGGAAATTTACTGAGCATGAAATTACGGTTTTTGTCGGATTGCCGTTCCTTGGCCTTTCTTGGGGCTTATTATGCTGTTTTTTTTCTGGGATGGTTTTGGTTTTTAGGGCAATTTAAATTTTATAACCTGGCATTTTTTCCCCCTAAGCATGCCCCCTGGTTGCTTGGGGTTGTGGTACTGCTGTGTGTCATCAATTTTATGGTGGCCATTACCATTCATAACAGTGTTCATTGCCCTGTTTTTGTGGGTAGAAACTGGAATCGGGCGCATCGAATTCTATTGACCTTGGCCTTTGGGGCTCCGGCATCCGGGTATGTGCCCGGGCATAATTTGAGCCACCACAAGCACCTTCAAACCGCTAAAGACAACACGCGCACTCATAAAATGAGGTTTCGCTGGAATTTATTGAATCAAATGCTGTTCTTTTTTGTGATGATTCCGGGTATTTTACGAACAGAGGGGCACTTTGCCAAAGAAATTGGTCCATCAAAACCCAATTGGTACAATCAATACCGGATTGAGGTATGGTTGTCGTGGATATGGAAGATACTGTTTATTGCATGGAACTGGAAATTGGCGGTTTGGTTGCTGATTATTCCCAATGTGTATGCGGTATGGGGCATTTTCGGCACTAATTTTTGGCAGCACGATGGTTGCGATGAAAACCACCCCTACAACCACAGTCGAAATTTTACGGGAAAGTTGTTCAATTTCCTGGTGTGCAACAACGGATATCATGGGGCACATCACATGCGGCCGGCCTTGCATTGGAGCTTGTATCCGGCCTACCACCGCGAGCACATTGCTCCGCATTTGCATCCGAATTTAGATCAAAAAAGCTTACTTGTTTATTTGTGGAAAAGTATGATTTGGCCGGGACGTCGGGTAGATTATTTGGGCAAGCCCTTGCCGGTGCCTCCTAAGATGCAAGATCAGGATTGGGTATTTGAAGCTC
>JAQCBQ010000104.1 GCA_027621385.1 Bacteroidota bacterium
CCGTTCTTTTCAAGCCGCCCGCGGCAGGGATTGAACCGGGTTGCCCGCAAGGGGGGGGCTGGCGCTGGCCGCGTGGCGCGGAGGCGACCTTGGGAGCCACCGCAAGCCCGCTGGGCAGCCCAGTGCCCACCGCGGACAACCGGTGAAAGCCCGCAGCCGCCCAATTCCTCTCCCTTTTTATTTTGTTTTTTGCTGCAGCCTACTCGCTTCAGCGCGCCGCGGCCGAGGGCAGCGCCAGGGCCGGAAGCCGCAGCTGCTCAAGCTCGCGTAAGATTCGAGGCAGTAAGCGGAGGTTGCGCCGCCCCGCTTCGCCCCGATCGTGCAAGGCCAATATTGCGCCCGGACGCAAGGCCGATAGCGTGCGCCGTTCCAATTCGTTGTCGCTGATCTTCAAGTTAAAATCGCCGGGCATGTGCGACCAAAATACGACCTGCTGCTGCGCTTGGATGGCCCGGCACTGCGCCGGCCACAACCTGCCGTAGGGCGGGCGGTACAAGCCGCTGCGCACGGCCTGCGGCGGCCGCGCGTTTTCAACGTATTCTTTCCGGCCCCGGCGCCAACCGTTCCAATGCCGATGTCCATGAAAACCAATCTGATGGCCCAGCTCGCCCACGCTTTGAATCAACTGCGGGTGCTGAAGAATGTTTTCGCCCAGCCAAAAGAAACTGAGGGCCGCGTTCTGCTCGGCCGCAATCCGCGCCAAGGCCAAACTGTACTGAGGGTCGGGGCCGTCGTCATAGCTCAGGTACACGCCCGGCTCGGGCCCCTGAAACCAGGCCCCGGGATACAGCAGGTTGCCGAGCATAGGTTGCCACATTAGGAACTGCGTTCGGTGGTGTAGGCGACCAGGTCGCCAAGGGCGGTTTTGGCCTCTGAATCGGGCAGTTGCTGCAGCACATCTAAGGCTTTTTGCCGGTACTCCAGCATTTTTTGCCGGGCATATTCCATGCCTCCGCTGCCCTTGACAAAGGCCACCACTTCGGCCACCGATTTGGTGTTGTTGTGCCGGTATTTGATTTTGCGGATGATGCTCCGTTTTTCCATGGCCGAGGCCTGAGCCAAGGCATAAATTAGGGGCAAGGTCATTTTTTGCTCTTTGATGTCGATGCCCGTGGGCTTGCCGATCTGTCCGGCCTCCTCAAAATCGAACAGGTCGTCTTTGATTTGAAAGGCCATGCCGACATAATGACCAAATTGGCGCATGAGGTCGGTGGTGGGGGCGGGGGCGCCAGAGCTGTCCGCACCGGCAGCGCAGCAAGCGGCCAACAGCGAGGCTGTTTTGCCCTCGATGATTTCATAATATACCTCTTCGCGGATGTCGAGCCGGCGGGCTTTTTCGATTTGCAGCAGCTCGCCCTCGCTCATTTGCCGAACGGCTTTGCTGATGATGCCAAGGGTTTCGAAATCGCCGTTTTCGGTGGCCAGCAGCAGGGATCGCGACAGCAGGTAGTCGCCGACCAACACCGCGATTTTGTTTTTCCAAAGGGCGTTGAGGCTAAAAAAGCCGCGGCGTTCGTTGGAATCGTCCACCACGTCGTCGTGCACCAGTGTGGCTGTGTGCATTAGTTCCACGATGGTGGCGGCGCGGTAGGTGGGTTCGGTTATGTGTCCGCAGGCTTTGGCGGAGAGGAACACAAACAGGGGGCGCATTTGCTTGCCCTTGCGTTTTACAATGTAGTGGGTAATGGCGTCAAGCAGGGCCACGTTGCTTTTCATGGATTGACGGAAGCGTTGTTCAAATTCGTGCATTTCGGGCCGCACAACGTTTTGTATGTGGTCAATCCTAGACATGGAAGTCAAAGGTACTGAATATTGGGTATGGGGGGAGTTGGGGTTTGAGGGGCTTTTTTTACCCCCAAATTTTTTTGTTCATTTCCATTTGGAATTATCTAATTTTTTTTCCCTTTGAATTAAATCAGCTATAAGCTAGATTCGAAGGTTCTGCGGCATCTTGCTGCAGAACCTTTTTTTATGGGTGGTTTTGGGGTAAAAAACATCCAAAATTTGGTTAGAGCAATTCGTTGGCGACATTGGCCAGTTCGCTGCGCTCGCCTTTTTCAAGGGTAATGTGTGCGTGGATTGGGTGGCCCTGCATGCGGTCGATGACATAGCTGAGGCCGTTGCTTTGAGTGTCCAAATATGGAGTGTCGATTTGGTATATATCGCCGGCAAAAACGACCTTGGCTCGGTCGCCCATGCGGGTAACAATGGTTTTTATTTCGTGGGGAGTCAGGTTTTGAGCCTCGTCCACGATGAAGAAGATTTGCGATAAACTGCGGCCACGAATGTAGGCAAGGGGCGTGATGACCAGCTTTTCTTGTTCCAGCATTTCCGGAATTTTTAAGCCCTCTTTGTCGCGTTCATCGAAGGAGTTCTGTATGAACTTCAGGTTGTCGTACAGCGGTTCCATGTACGGATTCAGTTTGCTTTTAATGTCGCCCGGCAAAAAACCAATGTCTTTGTTGCTGAGTGGGACTACCGGCCGAGCCAGGTAAATTTGCTTGAATTCGCGGCGTTGTTCGAGTGCGGCGGCCAGAGCCAGCAAGGTTTTCCCGGTGCCTGCCACCCCTTGAATGGTAACCAGTTTTACCTCTGGATTCAACAGGGCATGCAGAGCAAACACCTGTTCAGCATTTCGGGGTTTGATGTTGTAGCAGCTGCGTTTTTCAACGCGTTCAATGCAGCGGGTTAGGGGGTTGAACACGCAGAGTACAGAGGTTTTATTGTTCTTTAAAATGTAGTAATGATTGGGCAGGGGATCTTTTGAAAACAAGGCTTTTCGGGGTACAAAGCCTTCGTTGTACAGGTCGTCAATAATGGCTTGTGAAACATCCTCAATTTGAGATTTGCCTCGGTACAGCTCGTCCACATTTTTCACCTTGCCTGTTTCAAAATCTTCTGAAGCCAGGTTTAAGGCTCGGGCCTTGATGCGCAGGTTGACGTCTTTGCTGACCAGAATAACCTTACGGTTTGGGTACTGCGCCTGCATGCTAAGAGCAACATTGACAATGCGGTGATCGGCTTTGTCTGAGCCAAACACCTTTCGCGCATCGGGTTCGGCGGTTTCTTCCATCACCACGCGGATGTTCCCAAGGCCTTTCCCATTTAATGGAATCCAGGTATTGAGGGAGGAGCCTTTGGAGTATTGATCCATGATTCGGATGAATTCCCGGGCTTCGAAATTTTTGGTTTCGTTGCCCTTTTTAAACATGTCAAGCTCTTCCAGCACCGAAATGGGAATCACGACGTCGTGTTCTGCAAACGATTCGATGGAGGCATGGTTGAATAAAATCACGGAAGTGTCAAGCACAAAAATCTTGGTAGGCGCTTTTCTGGGCATGAGATTGGAATTGAAAACAATGTCGAAATGTACGGAAATCTGTTGGGGCAGAAAAGGGGAAAGCAGATGTTAATGTTCAGGTAATCAAGCGCGGGCACGCAGCCTTATTTCCGATTCGTATGCCCAATTTCCAATTTACCATAATGGCCGACATCGGGCGCTTTGCGGTAAAAAAACATCAAGGCCTAACTGCCGATTTTTACCGCAAAGTGCCCAAAGGGAGGCGCAAAGGGAGCAATGGAGGATTGGAATTTTTGGGCACACTCGCTATAACTGCATTTTCTCTGTGCACTTTGTGCCGACATGGTGTTCTTCGCGGTAAAAAAACTTTAAGGCACTAAAATCGTTCTTTACCGTAAAACGAACCGCCCCCAATTTTAAATCCCAAACGGCCTACCTAAACGCCTGAAGCTCAACCATTGACTTGTACAGCCCTGCCTGTGCCATCAATTCCTGATGCGTTCCCGACTCTTGTATTCTCCCTCCCTTCAACACCAAAATAAGGTCGGCAGACCGCACCGTACTTAGTCGATGGGCCACAACCACCAAGGTGTGGCGCCCCGACAATTGAGCCAATGCCGCCTGCACCGCGCGCTCAGATTCCGAGTCTAAGGCAGACGTCGCTTCATCCAAAAGCAAAATTTCTGCTCCATGGTACAAGGCCCGAGCCAATCCAATCCGTTGCTTTTGACCTCCAGACAATCGATTTCCTCCATCACCCACCTGGGTTTGAAAGCCCTGAGGTTGTTGCAGAATAAATTCCAAGGCATTGGCCTGCTGAGCCGCCTGAATTAAGTGGTCTTCGGTTCTATCCTGCTCCCCAAGCCGAATGTTGCTTTCAATGCTGTCGTTGAACAACAGGGCTTCCTGGCTCACCAAGGCCAACATCTTCCTCCAATCCTCGGGGCGTATTTCCTTTAAATTGACGCCATCAACCCTGATTTGCCCTTCAAGGGGGTCATAAAACCGAGCCAACAGATTGATTAGGGTTGTTTTTCCAGAACCGGATGGCCCAACGATGGCTACTGTTTTTCCTTTGGGAATGCTGAAGTTCATTCCCCGCAAAATCCACTCTTCGCCGAACTGAAATCCTAGGTTTTGGATTTCAATGTGGTGTTGAAAAGATGTCATGGCCGTTTGGCCTTCGCTAAGGGCATGAGGCTTGGCCTGCCGAATCATTTCTTCGATTCCATCCAAGGCCGCCACTCCTTTTTGCGCATCGTAAATGGATCTGGATAGCCCTTTAAATGGCTCGATAAGCTGAGCAAAAACAACGATGTAAGTAATAAATGCAGCTGCCGAAAGTTGAGCAGAAAACACCAGTGACCCGCCCCACCAAAGCACTGCGGCAACAGCAGCTACCCCAAGCACCTCTCCCAAAGGAACCGCAAGGTCGGCCTGACGAAACATCCGAATTCTTCGCTGGGTATATTCCCGATTTTCCGATTCAAAGCGGGCGGTAAAAAAAGGAGCGGCGCCAAAGGAGCGAATCATTTTCAACACGCTAAGGCTTTCTTCCAGGTGGGCCACCAGGCGACCAAAATGCTGTTGTGCCATTCTGGTGTTTTTACGCAGCGCGCGACTAACCAGACCTATAACACCGCCGGTGATGGGCAAAAACAAAACCAAAAATAAGGTGAGCTGAGGACTCAGCAGCAGCAAGGCAACTACGTAGGTAAGAATGTGAAGTGGGTGCCGAAAAAAGGCCGTAACCACCGACAATATTGAAAACTCGATGTCCTGCACATCGTTGGTTAAGCGCGAAACCAATTCTCCCTTGCGGCTATCGGTCAGGTAGGCTTGAGGCAAATTTAACACCCGACGAAACAGCTGGTTGCGAAGGGTTTCTGTGCTTTTATTTACCACCAGCGAGGAATGCCGGGTTGCCCAATAATGAAACCCGTTTTTCAGTCCAATGGCGGCGACTACAAACAGGCAGACCATCAGCAAGGCGAATTGAGGTCCATGTATGACTCCAATGTGGTGAAGGGCATATTCGGCCGAGTCCAACATGCCTTGTTTACTCCATTCCCAGCTTGGGGCTACATTGTTGACCTGCGCCGAGGGATAAAAAATAAGTTCCAGGAGGGGAGCAATCAACACCAAGGAAAACAAGCCAAAAAAAGTGCTTATCCAACCAAAAACCAGATAAAACCAAAGGTTTTTCCGGTGCCCTCGGGTTAAATGAAATATGCGCAACAATCGATTCACCGGATGCAAGTTACGGAGCAAAAAGGGATTTTATTCTCAATTGAACTTGCCAGGTGATTTGCCGAAACCAGCCCGCCGGCTTATGATCCACCAACGATTTCCACCTGCCGTTGTGGCTGCCTTGCTCTACGCAGGTTGGATGCGCCCAGTAATGCTTCAACCCAATCATGCCGCTTAAGTCGTTGTGGTACCAGTCTATTGGACGATGGCAACCCTGTTCCTGAGCATGATTCCAAATGCGTTTGGCCAAGGGCTTGCTCAACATATACCCCCCGGTTGCCCGGCCTTTGGGCATGGCATAGAGCAATTGATTTTTTTTTCTTTGCTGCCGCGGCACCCAGACCTGAAGGCTGTTCTCCAGATTAATCAAGGCCATATCGCGTTCCGCCTCGGGCAACGATTTCCATTCCTCTACCATTTGATTGAACAGCGGCACAAAGTTGTTCGATAAAATGGCATCGTCTTCTAAAATAAGGGCCGACCCGATGTTTTCTTGCACCATAGTTCGATAAATGAACAGGTGCTTTAAGGCACAGGAATGGGCAGGCCTAGGGGCTCCGGCCATCTCATCTCCGGAAAAGTACTGCTCTATGATTTCGGGGCTGAGCTCGTGCAGGTCGGCTTCCAACATCCAACGAAAGGCAATACCCAACCGATCCAATTGCTGCTGCATCCAGGTTTCACGCTCAAGGTCGTGCTTTACGTGCACAACAAACACCGCATCAATATTCAACACACCGTTATTCTGGCTTTGCATTGATTCAAAGGTAAGAAAGGCGGCATGAAAATGGGCCTCTTCCATTGCCCATGTTCCAGCAGTTTGGACTTAGGGAATCACTAGGCGGTGCAGTGCCCGGCTTCCCTGATGTTCAATTTCAACCATGTAGGTCCCTGAACTCAGGCCTTGAATGTTGATTTGTTCTACTTCTGACGAAGAAGTTCCCGACAACACTCGGCGACCCATCAGATCGCTGATGCGGAACTGGAATGCTTGAGCTCCGGCCAGGGCAACATGAACAACTTCATGCGCCGGATTTGGCCAAACCTTAGATGGCAATGCCGCCATGTTGTCCAAGCCCGTCACAAAACAGGGAATGCTGGGATTGGGAATGTACGTCATGGTTAAGAAATCAATGTAGCAGGCATAATCCGGCCGATCTACAAATGGATTCCGATTGCCTTGCAGGCTATCTAAGAAGTCGTTGCGGGCAATGTCAAAGGAGGTTGGGGGATAATTGAAGTGCCAGTTTTTTATTACCTCTTGGTTTTGAATTGCATTGAGGGGAGTTCCGTTGCAATTCTCGCCCATGGGGGCATTGAAATTCCAGCCGTTTCCACTCACGCTGTTGTAGCAGGCGGCCATGTACATAATGGCACGTGCGGCGCGCCCCTTGTGGTAATCGGCGGGCTCGTACACCCGGTTTCCAACCGCATCCAATCCAAGTACTCCTACTCCGGTTGAAACCAAAGGATTCACTACTTCTCCCAAGGGGTAGTTGCAGCGTACGCCGTTGGCATTTTGAAAGGTCGGGAATAAATTGTGTTGGTCGTTGTACTCTGGTTTTTCTGGAGAATCTGCAGGGTGGGTTGGCATCCAGGTGTGTGGCCAGCTGTGCTCACGGCTGGTTCCGGTGGCTCCGAACTGAAAGGGCTCTTGATACAAGATGGGAGCGCCGGAATATGGGCAATCCAGCACCCGGTCTTTGATGTTGGGTCCGCTGACAATAAAGGTGTCTCTAGCTTGAAACCCTTGAATCATGGTTTCAATGTAATCGCTGTAAAAAATGGCTGTATGCGGATTAATCAAAGCCTGCAAATCGGCAGGGAAGGTGTTCAGGGAGGGGTCTATTCCGCTGTACTCGTTGGGCGCTTCCATGGTGGACGGCGTAGTAATGGAAGCATTAACCGGAGTCACCGCATAGTTGGTGTAACTGCCGGTTCCATTGAATCCATACACGGATATTTCATCGGTTCTACCGGCCAAAATCCAATTGGGAATAAAGGCAAAAGGTCCGGGAGCGGGTTTGCCTACGTACACCACTTTGGCATTGCCAATGCTCATGCCCCGTTGGTAGTTTTGTCCGTTTTGGGGTACGGCAATGATTGGACTGCCTTCGCTGCGCAACACCAAATACCCACCATAGGCATCCGGGCCGTTGATGGGAAGATCCATTCCCACGGTGTACCGGAAGGTTTTAACATTTGAAATGGAAACATTGCTGGGCGCGAAGGCGGGAGCGCTGGCCAAATTGCCTCCAATTCCATACAGCTGAATGCTGTACACACTATCAACTGTAGGATCGTTGCTTTTGATGGTCAGTAGGGCTTGGTGGGTTCCCGGCTGATTGGGCGTAAAATCAATGTTGGCTATTTGGCTGTTGCCTGCTGTTAGGGTGAGTGGAAAATTGGGCGAGGTTACCGCATAGCTGCCGGCAGCCGGCCCGCTCAAGGTCATGGAATAAATGGTCAGATTTCCGGAAAGGCCCACATGCCTTAAATCCAAAGGCAGTGCCGTGGTCGCGTTTACAGCAGATTGAACGGGCTGGATTAAGCCCGGATTAAATAGCTCTGCATTGGATTGGTACACCTTCAGCTTTTGAACCGTGTACGGCGGTGTAAAAACAGAAATGTTGTCTACTTTGATGTTGCCTCCCCCGTTGGGGTCGTTGCCGCTCATTTTGGTTTGAAAGAAGAAACGTACATACCGTGTTAACGGGTCGGCAGGCGTGACCGAGTCCAACAGGCAGTTTGTGGCATCGTTTTGAGAAGGGATAGCCTGCGCTCCGGTGTAGGTTTTCAGGTCGGTCCAGCTTAGTCCATCTACTGAAGATTGCACGATGAATGTTCCATTCCAATATGGCGCCGAACCGGTTTGACCTCCGATCTCGTACCTAATCTTGCCCGGTTGAGAGGCAAATTGCATTTGAAGGAACCGGCCACCGAAATCCAATTTAAAGGACGATGGGTTTTGAATGATGGAACTGCAGGTAGAGCTAATGTAATATTCAGAACCTGAGGCCATATTGGTAGTGAAACCATTGGGCATGGGGGGACTGGCATCCCAAGAGGTAGGAACCGGAGCCAGCTGCCCGAGTAGATTTATTGACAGTAAAAGAGAAAACAAGAGAAAGAAACGCTTCATAAAGGTTTGGTTTGGTAGAAGAGTTGGTGTTGGATTATGGTGCAAAGTAAGGTGCTTTTTAGCAATAATGTATGCTAAACCGATTCCCCGCGGTCACATTTATAGATTTTTTAGGCGGCCACCGTCCACCGGAAGGTTGATGCCTGAAATGTAACCGGCCCGAGGCGAGGCCAGAAAGGCGATGGCATGCGCAATTTCTTCGGGCTGGGCAAAGCGACCAAGTGGAATTTCAGCCGTCATTTCCTGAGCAACATCCT
>JAQCBQ010000105.1 GCA_027621385.1 Bacteroidota bacterium
GGCCGTTCGAAGGGCGGCCCTGAACGAAGAAAATAGGTTTTAGCCTGCTGAGGCTGACGGTTGAGCACATGCAGCCGAGCCAGCATTAAAAATTCGGCGGTATCGGCAAATCCGCCGGCCTCAATGAATGAAAAATCGTTCAGGGCCAGGCTCAAACATGCCGCTCGGAAACTGCTGTCGTTTCCTGCCCAAGGGGCGGGATTGCCTTGATATTGATTCCGGCCATCGACGCTGGCATTGAACAGACCTGTGCTGAGCATTTCATAGGCCATTAAGGCCCGGCGGCCGAGCAATTCAGGATATGGGCCAAAGGTTTGAATGGCTGAATCGATGCGGTGCATTCCTTCTCGGCGTTGCCCATTGCGGAACAAGCACCAAGCGGCCACCTGGTGTCCCTGGGCGCAATCGGGTTCTCCATGCACCACCGACAAAGCGAAGGCCAGCGCCTTTTCGCTGTCGTTTAAGTCTAGGCTTTGCAAAGCAAAGCGCAGTTGTAGGTCGCTCCAGTCGGAGCAAGAAGCCAAGGGCTTTAATGGAATTTCATCCAGCTTTAGAAGGGGAGAAAAACGAGGCTTTTGTGCGTTTCCCAGCTGTGAATAAAGAACAAAAAGGGCAGCAATGCACCAGAAACCAATCCGAATCATCCCTGCCGATTTTCCTTTTCGAACACCTTAATCACTTGACTATTAACAAATCCGGGGAATAATTTACCCAACACATAGGTCAACTTACCTTGAGCGGTGAGTACCAATTTGGGTTTGCGTTGTTGAACGGCCTTCAGGGTGAGCTTAGCCACCTCTTGAGCGCTCATCATTTTACTTTCATCGCGGGGTGATTCGCCTTGGGCCTGACCTTGGGCATTGAGGGCAGTATTGCGAATGTTGGAGGCGGTAAATCCGGGACAGCAAATCAACACATGCAGTCCGGAGGCGGCATGTTCCAGCCGGATGGATTCCAGCAGTCCATGCATAGCGAATTTTGAAGCGCAATAACCGGTGCGGCCTGGCAAGCCCTGAAACCCGGCCACCGATGAGATGCCAACTAGGGAGCCTTTGGATTTTAGCAGTAGAGGCATGGCCGCTTTCGAGCAATACACCGTGCCCCAGAAATTTACATCCATCACATTGCGAAGCACATTCACATCCAATTCGTGAAAAAGAGCGCGCATGGAAATGCCGGCGTTGTTAATCAGCACATCCAGTCGGCCGTATTTGGCTTCAATGGCTTGGAAAAAGGCCTGACACTGTTCTTCTTGTCGGACGTCAACGGGCATGGAGAGGCAAGATTGCCCTAAGGCTTCAATTTCCAATTGAAGCGCTTTTAATTCTTCGGCATTGCGTCCGCAAGCTGCAATCTGAGCGCCTTGTCTTGCACCCTCTATGGCCAGAGCCCTTCCTATGCCTGAGGTAGCTCCGGTTATGGCCAAAACACTATTTTTCATATCAACGCAAAGTACATTTTTTATCTTTGAGCATGCTATTTACGGTCGAAAAGGTAGAAAATAAAGCTCAGATACGGCGTTTTCACGCCCTACCGTTTAAGCTGTATAAGCGTGATAGCCTTTGGATTCCGCATTTAAAGCAGGATGTAGAAAAGGTTTTCGATGCCTCAAAAAACAAAGCATTTCGGGGTGGAGAGGCCGTGCGCTGGTTGCTGAAGGATGCTTCAGGCCAAGACATTGGTCGGGTAGCTGCATTTTACAATCAAAAAACCGCCAAATCTTTTGCTCAGCCGACGGGGGGCTTCGGTTTTTTTGAGTGCATTGACAACCAAGATGCCGCCTTTGCTCTGTTTGATGCCTGCAAGCAATGGTTGCTGGAACGGGGAATGGAAGCCATGGATGGCCCCATCAATTTTGGCGAAAAAAATGCCTTTTGGGGTTTGTTGGTAGATGGGTTTGAACATGTTCCTGCCTATCAAATCAACTACAATCCTTCTTATTATACCTCCTTTTTTGAAGCGTACGGATTCAAAACCTATTACGAACAATATGTGTTTTGGCGCAGAACCGATGCTCCGGCCCAAGAAATATTTGTGCGAAAAGCAGAAATGCTGAAATTTGTAGAAGGGTTTGAAGTGCGCAGTGTGCGTGGGGTTTCAGAGGCTCAGTTGGCCAAGGACTTTTTGGCCGTGTACAACGAAGCCTGGGGAAATCATGCCGGGTTTAGTCCCATGAAATTGGCTCAGGCTCAGGCCATCATGAAAGCCATTCGGCCGGTGAAAGACCCCGACATCAGTTTGTTTGCCTTTTATAAGGGAAAGCCCATTGGATTTTACATCAACCTTCCTGAACTGAATCAGATTTTCAAGCATGTGCATGGAAATTTAAACCTGTGGGGCAAGCTGGCTTTTTTATGGCATAAATGGAGGCGAACACCCCACACCATGTTTGGAATTGTATTTGGAATTGTGCCTGAATGGCAAGGCAAAGGAGTAGAGGGAGCCATGATAAAATATGCGGAAGACCACATAGTACCCAAGGGGCAATATGTAGATACCATCTTGACCTGGATTGGGGACTTCAACCTGAAAATGCTGCGCATTTGCGAAAACCTGAACGCAAAAAAGCAAAGAACCCTAATTACCTATCGGTATTTGTTTGACCGGGAAAAACCCTTTGAGCGCCATCCCTTCATTGGAAAAAAATGAAGTCGGTCAATCGTAAATTGCTGATTTTATGTCCTTATCCAAAAGGAACAGCTCCAAGCCAACGGTTTCGATTTGAGCAGTACCTAATGCACATAGAGCAAGCGGGCTGGGAAGTTCGGCAAGAGCCCTTTTGGGATGAAAAAAGTTGGCAGATATTGTATCAAAAAGGGCATGTTATTCAAAAACTAATGGCCATAGTTCGGGGCTACTTACGGCGGTATTCCTTGCTGATTCAGGGATTGGATGTGGATGTAGTGTTCGTGCACCGTGAAATTTCGCCTATGGGATTCCCTTGGGTCGCCTGGTGGCTGAGTCGAATACTAAAAAAGCCCATCATCTATGATTTTGACGATGCCATTTGGATTCCCAACACCAGCCACAGCAATCGGTGGAGCCTTGGGTTCAAATCGTATGGAAATACCGCCAAACTCATTCGAATGTCCACACAGGTATTTGCCGGAAATGCCTTTTTGGCTCGATTTGCACAGAGCTGTGGTGGGAATGCGCACATTCAAATTGTTCCTACCACCATTGATACCGAACACCACCACAACAAAGTCGCATCGGCCCCAGAACATCCCTTTGTAATTGGCTGGACGGGGTCTCATTCCACCATGACCTATCTGGACGATTTGCGCCCGGTGATTGAAACCTTAGCCAAGGAAATTCGGTTGAAATGGGTTGTAGTATCGGATGTAGCGCCTGAGTTTGACATGGATGTGTTGGAATTCAGGCCTTGGACAAAAGAAACAGAAGTGGATAGCATGTTGGATTTTCACGTTGGCGTCATGCCCTTGCGTCCTGACGCCTGGGCAGAGGGCAAATGTGGGTTCAAGGCCTTGCAGTATTTGGCATTGGGAATTCCGGCCTTGGTTTCGCCGGTGGGAGTAAACAGCGAAATAGTGCATAACGGCAAAAACGGATATTTATGTTCTGATGCCTCAGAATGGCTGCATTGCTTGCGGTTGTTGGCCGGGGACAAATCGCTACTCCAGGCGCTGTCGGGTCAAACCAGGACTGGAATCATTGAAAACTATTCGGTGTTGGCGCACAGGGGCACCTACATAGAAACCCTGAATTGGCTGGCCAAAATGTAAAAAACTGGGGAATCGTGCCCATGCACCAAAATTTCGCTTAATTTTGAACCTTGCATCTAAACTATTTGCGATGGAATTAAAAGAAATTCAAGAGCTGATTAAATTCGTTGCCAAAGCAGGCGTTGCTGAGGTGGAATTGGAATCCAAAGGGTTCAAAATTGTGGTTAAGACCCAGCATAAATCTCAGGAAAATACAGTGTATGTGCAGGCTCCTGCGGCCGCTGCTCCGGCTCCGGTTGCAGCCGCTCCGGTTGCAGCAGCGGCATCGGCTCCGGCCGCTGCTCCGGCTGAAGACAACAGCAAGTACATTACCGTTAAGGCCCCGATGGTTGGCACATTCTACCGCCGTCCATCACCCGACAAGCCCTTGTTTGTAAATGTAGGTGACGAAGTGAAAGCGGGTGGTGTGTTGTGCATCATTGAGGCCATGAAGCTGTTTAATGAGATTGAATCGGACATTTCAGGTCGGGTTGTTAAAATTTTGGTGGACGACGCTTCACCGGTGGAATACGACCAACCCCTATTCCTGATAGATCCCTCTTAATACGGGAAAGTAGGTTTTACTTAAACTCAACGATTTTGTTTAAAAAAATACTCATTGCCAATCGGGGCGAGATTGCCCTGCGGGTTATTCGTACATGCCGGGAAATGGGCATCAAAACGGTGGCTGTCTATTCAACGGCCGATCGAGAAAGTTTACATGTGCGGTTTGCGGATGAAGCTGTTTGCATCGGTCCTGCTCCAAGCAAAGAATCGTATTTAAACATGGCGGCGATTATTTCGGCGGCAGAAATCACCAACTCGGATGGCATTCATCCTGGGTATGGATTTTTGTCGGAGAATGCCAAGTTTTCGCACATTTGTGAAGAGCATGGCATTAAATTCATAGGGCCTTCCCCTGAAATGATTACAGCCATGGGCGATAAGGCCACTGCCAAAGCCACCATGATTAAAGCCGGTGTACCCACCGTGCCCGGTAGCGAAGGCTTGATTGACACCCTTGAAGATGCGCTAAAAGCAGCCTCGGAAGTTGGTTACCCCGTCATGATTAAGGCCACTGCAGGCGGTGGAGGTAAAGGTATGCGCATCATCCGCAGCGATGAAGAATTAAATGTGCAATGGGACAAAGCCCGTGCCGAAGCCGGTGCGGCTTTTGGGAACGATGGCATGTACATGGAGAAATTCATTGAAGAGCCTAGGCACATTGAAATTCAAATTGCCGGCGACCAAAACGGAAATGCTTGCCATTTGTCTGAACGCGATTGCTCGGTGCAACGCCGTCACCAAAAATTGGTGGAAGAAACCCCTTCCCCATTCATGGACGACAACCTACGCGAAGCCATGGGAAAAGCCGCCATCAAAGCCGCTGAAGCGATTCGGTATGAAGGCGTTGGAACCGTAGAGTTTTTGGTGGACAAATACAAAAACTTCTACTTCATGGAAATGAACACCCGCATTCAGGTGGAGCATCCCATTACAGAAGAGGTGATTAACTACGATTTGATTAAAGAACAAATCAAACTAGCCGCAGGAATTCCCATTTCAGGAAAGAACTACTATCCTGAAAAACATGCTATTGAATGCCGAATCAATGCGGAAGATCCCTACAATGGCTTTAGGCCAAGTCCGGGTAAAATCACCACATTGCATGTACCAGGAGGCCATGGAGTTCGTGTAGATACCCACGTGTATGCAGGCTATACCATTCCTCCGCATTACGATTCCATGATTGCAAAATTAATCGTGGTGCACCAAACCCGGGAAGAGGCCATCGATAAAATGCTGCGTGCACTTCAGGAATTCGTGATTGAAGGAATCAAAACCACCATTCCTTTCCACATCCAACTGATGCAGGACGAACGTTTTCGAAAAGGAGACTATACGACCAAATTCATGGATGATTTTGTGCTGAAATAAAGGCACAATTCATGGCTATGCTTAAACATTTAGGAAGAATCGTACAGATTCCGTACATGGTATGGGCGTTTGTATGGTTCGTTGTACTCATGGTATTGGCTGCGGCCTGGGCGGCTCCCGTGTACGCCATTATGGGAGCCAAAGGACAAAAAATAATGTTTCCTGCCTACAAGTTATGGGCTCGAATTTGGTTTGTACTGTGCGGCATTCGGTTGGTGGTAGAAAACAAAGAGCACATCAACTCTGCCCAGCCGGCCATTATTGCCGCCAACCATTCCTCGCACCTGGATGTGCTGAATGGAGCCCTAGCTTCGCCGATTATGGTCCGGGCCCTAGCCAAAGTGGAATTAAAAAAAATACCAGTATTGGGCTACATGTTCCAAACCAGCAGCGTATTTGTTGACCGCTCTTCGCCTGAAAGCCGGAAACGAAGTGTAGAACGCTTGCAGCGCACCTTAAATGCCGGTTTTTCTTTGTTTTTATTCCCTGAGGGAACTCGAAACCGAACTCAAAAACCGCTCACCCCCTTTTACGACGGAGCCTTTAGAATTGCCATATTGTCTCAGCGACCTATTGTTCCCTTGGTCATTTTGGGGGCCACCAAGGTAATTCCTATGAAAGGCATTTCGTTAACACCAGGAACCATACGCTGCAAATATTTGCCCCCCATTCCTACCAAAGGTCTTGGAGAATCTGATTTAAATGCGTTGAAATCAAAGGTATTTACAATCATGGAAGCGGAGCTGTTGGCTCAACATCCGGAGTTGTATGTATTGTCGAACAGCGCCCAAGATTGAACTGCCTGAATTATCTGTATTTTTAACGCATGTTCAGCGCCTTGACCATGCCGAAGTCCACCCCATTGCTGAAGCCATTACTTCCGATTGTGGTATTGTTTTTCAGTGGGTTACAAAGCTGCAAAATCAGTCTTTCGGGCATTTCTATCCCAGAAACGGCGCGTACAGTTTCCGTAGAGAACATCGAAAATCAAGCGGCGCTTACCAATCCGGCTTTCCCCCAGCAATTTACCGAAGACCTGCGGCAGCGTTTTTTGTCGCAAACCCGGTTGCAAGTCATCAACGCCAACGGAGATCTGGGATTCTCGGGCAGCATCACCCAATATCAAACACAATCGTTGGCATTGACGGGCAACGAGACTTCAGCCCTTACCCGATTAAGCATTTCCATAAAGGTCAAGTTTGACAACCAGTTAAATCCGGAAAAAAACTTTGAAAAAACCTTCACCCGATTTGCTGACTTCGAGGCCAATCAGCGATGTGCTATTGGTGAATCAACCTTATTGCAAGAGCTGTCGGAACAATTGGTGCAGGATATTTTTAACGAGGCATTTTTGGATTGGTAGGGCCGGCCTTGGGCTTCACCTAAATTAAATGGGTTAGCCAATTGGGCTTCTAACGTGTCCACTTTAGTTCAAACCCATGGCAACAAATAAACAACACAGGTGGACAAGTCAGGAATCAAGGCATAGCTGCCTTTTTTTACCACGGAAGGCGCAGAGGGGGCCGCAAAGGTTCGCAAAGGAGCCTCGAACACCTTCGCCACACGACAACTCCTCTGTGCACTTTGCGCCGACTTGGGGAGCTTTATGGTAAAAAAACAATCAAATCATAACGGCCATTTTTTACCACAGAGGGCGCAAAGGGAGCCGCAAAGGTTCGCAAAGGAGCCTAATTCTGCGGTTGAATCAACCGTAAGGTCAAATTAAAAAGAGCGAATTGCCCGTACATATTCATGAATGGATTTATTCAGATTCATTCCATAAAAGGCATAATAAAAGGCACTACCGGAACTGTATTCGGTACTGCTCCAATACTCTACCGTTTTCAAAAGGTCAGCCCCATTAATGGTAGAAAGCGTTTTATTTACATTAAATCGATTTTGCCATAAATAGCCCCATTCATCAAAGGCCGGCAAATACCAATCGCTGAACCCTCCCGAGACCAAATCTAGGCACAACTTGGCAGCACTGTTGATGTGTCCCGGCTGAGCAACAATGGCATTGCTGTTCGCCAAGCCATCCCACAAACTTTGAGCCGATGGTCCAATCAAGGTACCACTGACATTGCTGTAGGGATAACTTGTACTGATGTCGTTCGGAGCTACAATCAAACCATGTTCCATGCCTAAATTGTCTTTCCATAGATGAAAAATCACTCCGCCCCCAAACGATTCTCCAATGTAGTGGCTAAAACTTCCTGAGCCTCCACCTTGTCCATTTTGAAGGGCAATCCACTGACCGCCTGTATAATAATAAAACATCGCATCATCTGTATTGAAAATCAACAAACCCATGGCCGGATTCGGAATGGCCTGATATTGAGCCGTGGTCATCCGGGGCAGTAAAAAACCGCCGGTTGTTGAACTGATTTCAAGTACAGACGAGGAGTCGGGATTTGAGGTGTTTATCCCCGTCCGCATGGCATCATTGATCAAGAATATGGTATTCCCATCGCTGTTTTTCACATCTACCGACTGCGTTGATGAGGTATTTCCCAGCCCCTTGACTTCCAATCTTGCGTTGGGTGTGGATGTGCCTATTCCAACATGTTGGGCATGTAAGGCAACAGCATAAAGAGCAAAAAAACAAGAAAGTATTCGAAACATGTGCATTGATTTTTTAAGGTAATGGAACGGCACCCCAATTCCGAGCGGTTCCCATTCTTGGTATTCGATTAAAGGAAAAGAATCCCAAAGATACCATAAGCAGACCCGAGGAATCAAGATGAAACTAAAATCTTGATCTAGCCATTTTAATTTATGGCCCAAACGTTTCTACATCGTTTCCCTCCGCGTCCTTTTTCCTGCCTTTTGAGCTTAAATCAACCGTGGCTCCTCCGCCCCCAGATTGCCCTTGTGTTTCTGATTTTTTGCGCTGCCCATAATTTTTGGCCAGCCAAGAAATCAATCGAAATACCAAATAGGCTATAAACGCTGTTCGAACAATGGCCCAAATCTTCCCCATACCTTAACGACTTAAATACAAGTTTCGCTCCGAGTAAATCTTAGTGAAAAACCGGTCTCGTAAATTATCGATGAAATAAATGGCTTCTCCTGTGCTTTTCATTTCAGGGCCCAGCTCTTTATTTACATTCGGAAATTTTGAAAAAGAAAATACAGGGATTTTTATGGCGTATCCCTCCAACTTCGGAGCGTAGGTAAAATCAGATATGCGGTGGGTTCCCAAC
>JAQCBQ010000106.1 GCA_027621385.1 Bacteroidota bacterium
TGCGGCAAGGGTCTTCTCCCCGACCAAGAATTCTTAATGGAATTTGGGGCGGCAAGGATTTCATCATAGATCCATTCCAAACCAACTCAACAGCGACACTCCCGCAGCCTCCGGCCCGGCGCACATCCACCACCAAGCATCGTCCGTCCAAATAAGCCGAATCTATGCGTAAGGGAAAACCCGGCATGTTGAACAGCTCGTTATCCATTAACCATCCACTTCCACACGCAGGCTTTCGGCCAGATGAAGCGGGAGGCAGGTTGGAGGCTGTTTCTTTTGCGGTGGTACAACTCCCCCAAAAAAGGAAGAGGATAATCGGTATAAACCAAGGCCATGTTCTCATAATGCAAAGGAATCTGAACTTAGCTTAAGCCAATCCAGCGCTGATTTGTGGTAAATTAAGGCCCGGTGGTCCTCAGAAAGTCCCATTTGATCTAAGTATGCCCCAATTTCAAGGTCGCCTAAAGGAAATGGATAATCGGACCCTAGCATCATTTTTTCTGGACCAATCTGTTCTAAAATGTAGCGCGTCAAATCGGCATCGTGGGTGATTGAATCAACCCAAAACCGACCGAAGGATTCTCGTGGATTCACATTGTTGTCAATAGCAACCAAATCGGGTCGGCATTGGAATCCATGTTCCAGGCGACCAATGGTTGGAATAAAGGTGCCGCCGGCATGCGCAAAACATACCCTCAACTGTGGCAAGCGTTCAAATACTCCGCTAAAAACCATGCTGGCCGCAGCCCGAGCCGTTTCGGCAGGCATTCCCACCAGCCAAGGCAACCAATATTTGCTCATGTGTTCCTGGCCCATCATATTCCAGGGATGCACCAAAACCGCCAAATCCAATTCGGCACAAGCCTCAAAAATGGGGAAAATGCGGTCATCGCCCAGATTGATGTCATTGATGTTGGACCCAATCTGTATTCCCGGCAGAGCAAGCTCTTCTTTTAACCTGCGCAGCTCTTCAATAGCCAACGTGGTATCCTGCATTGGCAAGGTTCCCAAACCGATGTAATGTTTGGGATATCTTGCCTGTATTCCGGCCAAATGATTATTCAAAAATTGAGCAACACGTAAAGTGTGTTTCGGCTTTGCCCAATAACTAAACATGACAGGGACGGTACAGACCACTTGAACTTGGGTTGAATACCTGGCATATTCATCGATTCGAAGTTCTGGATTCCAACAATTTTCTTGTATTTCCCTGAAAAATGTTTCATCCTTCATCATTCGGGCAGCCCCCTTTTTATGATGATGCAAACGAATAAATCCTCCGTAGCCAAATTCAGCTGCAAAATCAGGAATATGCTCCGGCAACAAATGGGTATGCATATCAATTTTCAGCATGAACAAAGATAGACATTTTAGGCCGGGCATGGCCATTGTCTTACATAGTCTTAACTCTAATTTGTGATAAAAAACACGCTTCAATCCATACTACTTTGAGCATATTGAACCATCGATACCACAAACAAAGCGCTTTCTCTATCTTCGCAGTATGCAGAAATTAGTTTTAGCCCTATTCATATTCAATGTAGGATTGATATCTGGTCAAACACCTGCCATGAATGCCCATTCCGCCAATCGAATTTGGATAGCCAATACCACCGTTCATTCTGAGCCTGGAATTAGCAATACGGGAATCGATATTCTAATCAAAGATGGCATTATTGAATACGTTGGCCATTCCCCTTCAGACACCTTGAATTGCCTGAAAATTGATGGTCAGGGCCGGCATGTCTATGCTGCCTTTATACACCCCTACTTCAGTCCTGGAATGGAGCTGCCAGAAAAAGTAGATGCCCCGGGGCCCAACCCCGAGTCGGAAAAAGAAGTGGTGGACTTCTGGCCCAACGATGCGGTACACCCTGAACGCTGGTCATGGGACGCCTGGTTTCCATCGAAAGAAACGGGAGATGCATGGATGAAAGAGGGCATTGGATATGTTGTCCCTGCCCTGATAGATGGAATTATTCAGGGCAGCTTTCCCACGGTCGCTTTATACGGTCCAAACCAACGCCCCTTGCCCATCAAACTCCATTCGGCCATCGGTTTTTCGTTTGATAAAGGCCGCTCTGTTCAAGATTACCCGAGTTCCTTGCCCGGAGCTGCAGCCCTGCTGCGCCAATTCATAGTGGATGCCAATTATGCAGAAAAACATCCTAAATTCATTAAATACCGTCGTTCACTTGATGCTTACCTGACCTTAAAAGATCTTCCCCACTTTGTTCAATCCCCCTCAGCTTGGGACATCCCACTTTGGAAACAGCTTTTCCCCAACCAAAACTTGGTTTTTGTTGAACATGGGGAAGCCTACCGCTTAAGCAGTACCGATTTGAAAAAAGGAGACCGCTTGCTGTTGTCCTGCCGACTTCCTAGCATACCCGAAGTCCGAGACCCCCTACTTATCGAAAAATCAGACGTCATTCAATTGAAGGAATGGGAGCTATTTCCCTCCCTCCCAAAACTATTGAACCAACAGGGTATTGAAATTGCTCTTAATCCAGGGGAAAATCCGGAAGCCTTTAGGAAAGCCTGCGGTATATTTTTGCAAAACGGATTCGACGAGGACAAGCTGCTGGAGTCCCTAACCACTAGGCCGGCTGAATGGCTCGGACTTGAAGATCAAATCGGAAAAGTAGAGAAGGGGTTTCGGGCAGGCCTCATCATTACAGCAAATGCGTTGGGTAACCCCGATGGCCTTCAGGTTGAAGCTCTAATTCTAGAGGGAGAACTCAAACTAACATCCGCCTCCTTAAACCGAATACACCTGCAGATGAGTCCTGAAGACCCAACCCAAGACTCCCTGGCCTTTGAATTTTTTGAACAGGAAGGCAAACGTTGGATTGAAATTGAGGGGGAAAGGTATGACCCAGAACGTGAATCACCTGGGGCGCTTATTTTCAAATGGGGAAGCACACAACAATACATGTATTTCCCAATCTGGCAGTCCGGAAAAACAAACCAAACCATACATTTAACATTTATCGATTCTGCCGGAGGAACATCCGTACGGCGCTTTTCCGTCCAGCACCTAAGTCCAATTAAAGAAAATATGGACTTGGCTTCCTTTCCCACTGAAGTTTCTATCGATAGGTACTTCCCCATGCATGCCTTTGGATACTCCGGTGACGATAGCCCCACCCAAACCGATGTAGTAATCCGATCTGCAACCGTATGGACAGGTCATCCTGCCGCAACGATTGAAGCAGATGTGTTCCTTAAAAAAGGCAAAATATCTGCCATTGGCAAAGGGCTTAAAGTGCCCGCTGGGACCCTGGAAATTGAAGCTACAGGAAAGCACCTTACTGCAGGCATCATTGATGAACACTCTCACATCGCCTTGCGTCAGGGAGTCAATGAATCGGGGTCGGCTATTTCGTCTGAAGTGCGAATGAGTGATGGCCTTCGGCCCGATGACCCTGCCGTTTATCGGCAATTGGCTTCCGGGGTAACTTCAGCTCAACTGCTTCATGGTTCGGCCAATCCCATCGGCGGGCAATCGGCCATTGTACGCATGAAATGGGGCGCTTCACCATCTGAAATGCTCTTCCCAAATGCCCCCGGATTCATAAAATTTGCCCTGGGTGAAAATGTAAAACAAGCCAATTGGGGCGAACGCTTTACCGTACGCTATCCACAAACCCGACTTGGAGTAAAAACCTTTATCCAAGAACAATTTTTAATGGCACAAAACCCCATACCCGGACCCGTTTCCCTCAGGTATGAAGTACTAAAAGAAATTTTAGCAGGAAAGCGCAACATTACATGCCATTCCTATGTGGCCAGTGAAATACTGATGTTGATGCAACTTGCCGATTCCCTTGGTTTTAAAGTCCGAACCTTCACCCATGTATTGGAAGGATATAAAGTAGCGAAAGAATTGAAAACCCATGGGGCGGCAGGCTCTACTTTTTCAGATTGGTGGGCTTACAAAGCCGAGGTGAACGATGCCATTCCCTACAATGCTGCATTGATGCACAATGCCGGTGTCTTAACCGCATTAAATTCCGACGATGAAGCCATGGGGACCAGATTAAACATGGAAGCAGCTAAAATGGTTCGATATGGGGGCGTTTCGGAAGCGGAAGCTTGGAATATGGTGACATTAAACCCTGCGAAAATGCTGGGTATCGACGAACGCGTAGGAAGCATTGAAATTGGTAAAGATGCAGATATCGTCCTTTGGAATGGTCACCCTATGCTCTCAGCATCGGTACCAGAAATCACATGGATTGAAGGCATAGATTATTATTCCAAAGAACGACACCAACGTATGATTCAACGGAATAAGGCAGAAAAAAAACGATTGATCCCTTTCATTTTAAATGCCATTGCAAATGGTGAAAAGCCAACAGAACCAGCCTATAAATCCTTTAAACCATACCACTGTGAAGACCTTAATCCTTAGCCTTTTCTTTTCGGCTTCTGCTTTGGCACAGGGGTCGTTTGCCATTAAAAATGCCACTCTTCACCTTGGAAATGGGAAAGTTATTGAACAAGGATTGTTGCATGTTCATGAAGGGAAAATTGCGGCTGTTGTAGACCCCAAATCGAATGGCTCCTACACCCTTGCACCAGATATTCCTGTTTTGGATGGACAAGGGTGGAATGTGTTTCCCGGCCTGATTTTAATGAATACCATTGTTGGTCTGACGGAAATTGATGCGGTACGAGCCACCCTCGATTTTGATGAAGTTGGCCGATTCACTCCAGAGGTGGAAGGACATGTAGCTTTCAATGCGGCCTCTTCCATTCTGCCAACCTTGCGTCAAAATGGGGTATTGTTTGCCGAAGTCTGCCCCCGAAATGGAATGATTGCCGGAAGCTCATCCGTTCTGCGCCTAGACGGCAAAGCCTGGCCCCAGTCGCTTTTAGCAAAAAACCGCGGAATGCACATGCATTGGCCCAGAACGAACCGTGAATCTGCAGAACTAAAAAAGGACCTTCTTTCCTTATTGGAACAAGCAAAAGCCGGAAGAACAGGACAGCAATACCAAGCCTTGCGCCGTGTGATTCGTGGAGATGAACCCATCATGCTGCACATCAATTCAGCCTCTGAATGGCAAGATGCTATGGATTTTTTTAGACCATGGCCCAGTATAAAATTGATTGTATTGGAATGCCGTGATTGCGAACTAATTGCACAAGAACTAAGCTCTCAAAATCAGCCCTTTATCGCCAGCAGAATCTGGGAACTTCCTCCTTATGCCCACTCCGATCCATTTCAACGCTATGCGAGCATTCGGGACTTGGATTCTGCCGGCCTTATTTTAGCGCTGGATTATGAAGGCGATATGGAAGCTATGGGTGGCCGAAATTTGGGTTTTATGGCAGGAACACTACAGCGAGCAGGATTCAGCCCAAACGAAATTTTACCCCTCATCACCCTAAATCCCGCCAAAATTTTAGGCATTGACGACCAAGTCGGCAGCCTCGAAGTAGGTAAAGAAGCGAGCTTCTTTGCTTGTCAAGGAAGCCCCTTAGAGGCACTCCATTTTAAATTGCTGCACCTTTGGTCGCAAGGAATTGAAATTTCTTTGGAAGGAAGGCAAGAAAGCTTGAAGCATGAATTTGAATCAAAATAACCTCAATGCCATTTTAGCATTAGGTAGAACAGCGGCTGAGCGCGTCCTTGACATTTATAAGCAGGACTTTTCTGTACACATTAAAGCCGACGATAGCCCATTAACCTTGGCAGACCAAGATGCCGATCGTATTTTTCAAGAAGGACTGGCGCCCTTTGGCTTGCCCATCATTTCAGAGGAAAGCCCGATTGATCTAAAACAAAATTTTTCAACCTGTTGGGTTGTGGATCCCATAGACGGAACAAAAGAATTTGTGGCACGAAATGGCATGTTCACACTAAATGTAGCTTTGGTCGATCAAGGAATACCCATATTGGGCTTGCTTATCGCTCCCGCATATCAAGGACCGGAGTCGGGAGCTTGGTTGGGTGGCCCAGATTTGGGATTGTGGCATTGGAACATGGATGAAGATTGGGTCTGGCATCCTGATTTAGCTCAAGTGAAGCAAGAACTGCCTGGAGACTCTGTACGCATGGTCGGAAGCCGTTCCGATTTCCGTGAACATTTAGACACTTGGAAACAGCATTATGCAGAAAACCAAAACTTGGAATTACTAAAAGTAGGCAGCAGCTTAAAATTCACCTTTATTGCCAAGGGGAAAGCCGATTTTTATCCTCGAAGTCATAATCTAAGCGCATGGGATATCGCCGCCGGTCATGCCTTGGTGTTGGGCGGTGGGGGGCGAATGCTGCAATTGGACAACCAAGAGCCTTTGATTTATAAATTGCCAGATATAGTAATGCCCGGATTTTTGGCGGAGGCAAAAAAAGCTAAACGATAAAATGTATATTTGGATACCAACTTAACCACCTATGAATAGACTGATTCTTTTCATCTCTTTAATATTGGGTTTTTCTGCCCAAGTTCAGGCTCAATGTCCGGGTTGTTCCCCCAATACAGTTTTATGTCAGGGCAGCAATGGTCCCTGCCCTAACACTATGGACACGGCCACTTCGGGGCTAGCCTATGAAGATACTATGACTTTTTATCTGCCTAAACAAGTAGATGCCACTCAGCAGTCGGGCGGGCTCTTTAGTTGGGTAGATTTTTTGCAGTTTGAAATATTGAGCATCAGCGGATTGCCGTTTGGCATCAATTGGGAATGCAATACCAGCAATTGCACCTATTTTCCCAGCCAATTCCCCAATGGAACATTTGCTTGCATCCGGTTCTGCGGTACCCCCTTAGCCGCTCCCGGAACATATACCTTAACCATCGACACCAAAGGAACTGTTCAAACTCCGTTTGGTGCTCAATCGGGGAATGAAATTTTCACCATAGACCTGGTCGTTCTACCTCCCGTGGGTGGAAATAGCGGGTTCAGCTTTTCTCCTTCTACCGGATGTGCACCTCTAACAGTACAATTTACCAATCAAAATCCATCAAACGGATACCAACCCGGTCCTAACAATCTAGGATATCAGTACACTTGGGACTTTGGGAATGGACTAAGCAGTACCGATGAACAACCTGCTCCCATTGTTTATGGAACTGGGGGAAGCTACCCCATTTCTTACCAGGCTGTTATTGACACTCTGCCGTTTTTTCTGCAATCTCTTACCGTCAATACCGTAAATTGCACCGATATCCCGTTCTTTGGCGACCACCCAGATTTATATTTGCGCGTTTTGGATGCTGGTGGGAACCTGCTGTTAACTACCAACAGCAATCAGGTGAATTTCCCTCCCGGAAGTTCCCCACATACTTGGAACATCAACTTACCTGTCCTAAATGGCCCCTTAGCTGTTGAAATCATGGATTCAGACGGAGGTTTATATGGGAATGATGACAACTGCTATAATGATCAAACGGGCGGATACATCATTCCGCTAAATACGCCTTCCGCACAACAATACAATGTTCCTGTGGTTCAGAGTTTCAATCAAAATGGGTTATCCTTTTCATATGTGATGCAAAAAACCGCCTTTGTTGTTCAAAGCAACGACACCCTGTTGGTTAACCCTACTCCACCCTTTAGCCTGTTGTCGGTTTCGCCCGGTACAACCTCCTGTCAACGCGACTCTGTAAGACTGGAAGTATATCCGGGTTTTGCTTATGAATGGTTTTGGAACGACACCATCCTTGTAAGCAATTCGGGTTCGGCGTATTATGCAAAAAGCGCAGGAAACTACAAGGTAAAAATCATTGACCCTGCCACAGGCTGTTACACTTGGAGCGGAGATACCAATTTGATTTTCCAACCGACCACACCTCCTGGCTTTCCGAATGTAGGGATTTCCTATTCGAATGGCATTTTAAGCTCAAATTTAACGGGGACATGGGCCTATCAATGGATTTTCTGGAATGGGACTTCCTGGTTGCCGATTGCTCCTCCATTGGGAAGTGTCGCTACATTAAATCCAACTCAAAGCGGTAATTATGCCTTAATTGCGACAAATTCCTTTGGTTGTGGAGACACTTCAAATGTAATCACCGTGGGAGATGCCGGCATGGACTCTTGGGTTCAAAACCATGTGGTGGTATTTCCCAATCCCGCAGGCCGTGAATTGCACATCCGTTGGCCATCAGGACTTAGCGGCACATATGAAATTCAAATCCATGACTTATCCGGTCGCCTCATGAAATCGTGGACAGAAGACATCAGCATCGATCAGCAAAGTTCATTTACCATCGATTTGCCTTCCGGAAGTTATATGCTAAGCGGCAGAGGGCTCAGTGGAAATTGGATTAAACGGTTTGTCGTTAAGTAACCCATAGGTTCACCTCTAAAGGGTGCCTAGGAAAGAAAAAATCCGAAGCACTTTAACCACATTAAATGCTTAAAAAAGGTGAGATAGAATTTTCGGCTTCGGGCTTCTAGGTTTAAAACTAAAACCACCTAGAGTTCTGAATCATGGTTGGAGGGTTAAAGGGTGTTCCTTTTTTGAAGATGGCTGGGTTAGTATTTTAAGGAATGAAAGAAAATAATCCCTTTGGGACTTCGGTTTAGCCCAACAGCGATTTCCTGAAGGCTGCGCTTAAGCTTTACCCGAAAAAGGTTGCCTCGCGCCCTTCGGGTCGCCAACGTTTTCCCCGACTTAAAGGAAACTTGAAATTTTATTTGACCCCCTCCTCTCTGCCTCTACTCCTCAAACCTCCTTCCAATTTCCCCTCCTAAAAAGGAT
>JAQCBQ010000107.1 GCA_027621385.1 Bacteroidota bacterium
GCGACGTGAGGAGCCACCGCAGCCCAAGGGTAGCCCGTCCGGCAGCTGCGGACTACCTGTGAAAGCCCGTCAGCCGCCCCAAAGAAATGCCTAATCTGAATCTACAAATTAGCGGCCCAAGAAAACAAGCAGGATGGCAATGTCGGACGGAGAAATGCCGCTGATCCGAGCCGCCTGTCCGACCGTTTGCGGCTGCTGTTCTTTGAGTTTAAGTCGGGCTTCCATAGAAAGACCTTGAATGCTCATGGGGTCGAAATCTTCCGGAATGCGCACATATTCCAATCGCTTTATCTTTTCTGCGGTGTCTTTTTCGCGCTCCATGTACCCAGCATATTTGATGCGAATTTCGGCATCTGTAATGGCCTCGGGAGACGCATTCTGCAATTGAAGTTTCAGCGTTTCATCGGCCGCTGCCAGCCATTCAAGGCTAATTCCAGGGCGCGAAAGCAGCATGGTCCAGCGCATTTTTTGCGGAATTTCGGAACTATCTATAGAGGCCAATAGTGGATTGATGTGCTCGGGATCGGCGCTGTTGTTGGAAAGAAACTGTGAAATTTGCTTGCTTTCTTGCAGCTTTTTATTCAGTTTTTCCATGCGTTCGTCGGAGATTAGGCCCAATGTATGGCCGAGCGGACTCAGGCGTTCATCGGCATTGTCTTGCCTTAGCAAAATTCGATATTCTGCGCGCGAAGTGAACATGCGGTAGGGCTCATCGGTGCCTTTAAGAATTAGATCGTCGATGAGGACTCCGATGTAGGCTTCGTCTCGGCCCAGAACAATGGGATCTTGGTTTCTGACCTTTTGAACGGCGTTAATACCGGCCATCAGTCCTTGGCAGGCGGCCTCTTCATAGCCGGTGGTACCGTTGATTTGCCCGGCAAAAAACAGGCCATCGATCAGCCGTGTTTCCAGTGATAGCTTCAGCTGTGTGGGGGGGAAGTAATCGTATTCAATGGCATATCCGGGCCGGAACATTTTTGCATGTTCAAGTCCGGGAATTTCTCGAAGCGCTTTTGATTGAACGTCTTCGGGAAGGGAGGTTGAGAAACCGTTCAGGTAGATTTCCACGGTATTCCAGCCTTCGGGTTCGATGAAGAGTTGGTGCCTGGTTTTATCTGCGAATCGGTTTATTTTATCTTCTATCGAAGGGCAATAGCGTGGTCCTAGGCTTTTAATGGCTCCGTTGAACATGGGGCTGCGATCAAATCCGCTTTCCAGAATTTCATGAACCAGGGGATTTGTGTAGGTAATGTAGCAGGGGAGTTGTTGGTTTGGAAGGTTCAGATTTTCGTATGAAAACCGTTCGGGCTGTTCATCTCCGTCTTGCCGATCGGTTTTGTTGTAATCGATGGAGCGTCCGTCGATGCGTGGTGGGGTTCCGGTTTTCATTCGTCCCGACTCGAATCCAAGTGCCACGAGTTGTTCTGTTATGCCGTATGCTGCAGGTTCTGCGGCCCTTCCTCCGCCGTAGTTTTTTTCTCCGATGTGGATTAAGCCATTCAGGAATGTGCCTGAGGTTAGGACTACTGTTTTCCCGGCAATGTGGTTTCCGCGTGCTGTAATAATTCCTTTCAGGCTTTGTTCTTGCAGCCACAGTCCTTGAACCGGTTCTTGCCAAAAATCAAGGTCTGGGATTTGTTCTAGGTATTGCCTCCAAAGGTCGGCGAAGAGTTGTCGGTCGTTTTGTGTTCTAGGGCTCCACATTGCAGGTCCTTTGGAGCGGTTTAGCATGCGGAATTGAATTCGAGAGCGGTCGGACACTTTACCCGAGAGTCCGCCAAGCGCATCAATTTCTCGTACAATTTGGCCTTTTGCGATTCCGCCCATCGCGGGATTGCAGGACATTTGTCCTATGCGCGACAAATCCATGCTTACCAATAGGGTTTTGGCTCCGCGATTGCCTGCCGCGGCCGCCGCCTCGCAGCCAGCATGGCCGCCCCCAACAACTATAACATCGTACACATCTACCATGGCTTCTTTTGAACATGTTCCACGTGGAACGCACCACATGAACTGCGCAAAAATACGCAGCATTGCTGAATTTTAGTCCCTTTGCGGTTGATTTTCCTGACAACTGGCATTGTGGCTTCTTGGCACCAATTGGTTAATTCCAATTTCATCGCATCAAGTGAAATGTTCCACGTGGAACATTTTGTGCATTCCACAATAAAATTGCAATATTTTTATTGGCTTCTGCGCGGGCGGATTGGCCTGAAAGGAATATTTGTTGGTCGCTTAATTCTTTGGAAAATAACGGCAGGAAATTTGAATTAGCCTTTACAAGAGGGTGAATTCGCCCATACATCTGGCATAAAATTCGTTTTTCGGACCATTCTAAAATACCAAAGATGATGACTAAAACCAAGCTGAAATGCCAACCGTGATTTGGCCGTTGTGTCGAGCTTCTGCCCCTTTTGCATTTCGAAATACCCGTTCAAATCCATAAAAATAGCGGCCTTCTATGCGGAATAAAAACCGATCCCAGCCATGAACGTTGAAGCACAAGCCCGAACCCAACACATGAAAATTCTTATTTTGAGTTTGTGGTTGAACCAACACATTGTCTTGGTCTCGGAAATATTCCAAACGACCGGAAAGGGAGAACGTGGAGTTGAAGCGGTAGCGGGCAATTCCATTTAGACTATACCAAATGGGATTGGACTCAGAGCCCAGGCTGTCTTTTTTCATCTGCATGCCCAGATACATGCTGGATGTAAAATCCCATTTTTTTCCGGAATAAATCAAGAATACATCGTTGAATAGACGGGTTCGGTATTCGGGAGTCGAATCTGACATCTCGTCTCCGATGTAGGTATTCCAATTTAAAATCAGTTTTTTGTTCGGCCGGTATTCCAGTTGAGTCGCCACAGCCTTACCCTCATTGTATTCCGTGATGTTCTGCCATCCGTTAATTCCATACACACTCAGGCTTAGCTTTTCAGAAAGAGGAAACTGAGCTTTTATTCCTGTTAGATAATATGGAGTGTTTTCGGAAGATAACGACCGTGTGTACATCAATTGGTCTTTGGACGCATACGATTCGTTGGTGAAAGGCGAACCAATTACGCCGGCTGATATCCAAGCATTGTAATTCTTAAATGGCTTTACCCCAATGCTGGCCTCCAACAAAAATTTCAAGGGCTCTGGCTCGTTTTGATAATTGACCATCATAAAGGTACCATAGCCCGCCACAAGCCTAGATTGCAAGCGAGGAGAGCTGTACCGTAAATCGAGGTAGGCTAGGTTGATGTTCATTTCATTGTGACGCGCCGAAGAGCTTAGGTAATCTATGTTTTTTGAACTGGGCAAGGAACTGTTGTACGAATAATACGTGTCAATAAATCCACCAATACTCATGTTGCCAACTTGAACATTGGCCAGGGTATCGATGGTAGCTGTGTTAACAACTTGAGCTTTTGGGGCGCCAAGGCCCAGAAATAAACCAACAAAAATGGGTAAAATACCGTATTTCATATCGGGGATGTTATCGGGTGCAAGGTAAGCCATAATGAGCAAAGCCCAAGGTTTTCCAAATCCTGTAATGTATTCCACAGTAATATCTTCTACAATAATGTCAGCCCTACGGGGTTCTGGTGTTGTGAGTTCCAATATTTCCAAGGGGGCTTAAAACTGGATATCGGCCTCTGTGGACTTTGTGCCGACATGGTGCTCTTTGCGGTAATAAAAGCATCGAGGCCCAATGGCCAAATTTTCACCACCAAGGCCGCAAAGGGAGCCGCTAAGGTTCGCAAAGGCGGCTCCAAACTCCTCCACACCCTTGCTATACCTACATTCCCTCTGTGCGCTTTGCGCCGACATGGTGCTCTTTGCGGTAAAAAACGTCAAAGCCGAAAGCAGTTTAGCCCAAGGTTTTCATCAAGAAATAGGATAGAGCAGGAAAGGAAATGAGGCGGTTGAAGCCTGGGAAAGGCTCGAATCACCGGCAGAGATACGGTTCTCAAAACCCTGAAATTCTAAACTGGCCGCCGATCTTAACCTTTAAGGTCCCCCAATCCCCCAAATGTTCCTAAAAAATACAATAAACTGAAAATCAATGCTTTAAAACCTATTTCCCTTCGATTTATTTCTGCTGTTTCCAAGCCCGAACGGCCAAACAGGCATCTTCAGCCGATCGCATATCGGCCTTATCTTTCTCTTTTTTATCCTTAAATCCCAACAAATGCAACAGCCCATGCACCATTACGCGGTCTAATTCTTCTGCGAGCATGTGGCCATTGGAACGGGCATTTTCTTTTACCCGATCCACGGAAATATACAGTTCACCATGGATGGGGTCTTGAGGAATACGCGCCCGCAAATCAAAGGTAATGATGTCGGTATAATCGTCGTGGTTTAAATGCCTCTGATTCATTTCTAAGAGCTCCTCATCGCGCATAAAAATGATGTTTAGCGACTCGATTTCTTTGCCTTTATTGTTCGCACATTGCAGCAACCAGTCTCGGCGTTGCCTGTGGTTTCCAGCTCTCCAGCCCCAAGTTGAAAAAAATCGAATCACGATACCCGAAAGATTAAGTCAACTTGTCGCCCTTCATCGGAGTAGCTCAGTTCATCGCTCAATCTCCGCATTAAAAATATGCCCCTTCCACATTCGCGTTCTAGGTTTTCAGGCAAGGTTGGATCGGGCACATTTTCTTCGCAAAACCCAGGTCCACAATCCTTTACAGCAAATCTCAAGGTGTGGTCGCTGTAGGCATAAAACAGTTCAAATTCGGGCAGACAGCCACCGGGACATCCATGCTGAATGGCATTGTTCGTGGCTTCACTCAGGGCAATCAGCACATTTCCCAAATAGTCCAACGAAATGGCATGCGCATCAAACAGGTGCTGGACCAGCTGCTCTACGGTTCGAAGCGATTCCGATTGAGCCGGCAGGGTCAGATGCCCGGAAGGCGCTGAAAATACGTTAGGGGAGGTATTCATGGGGCTGTAGAATTGAAATATTCTGAAACGCGTTGTTTGTAATAAGGCTTGAAAGCAGGATTGGCAAAGCGTAAAAATTCCGTTTCATGTTCTCTCCGCTTGCGGTATTCTTCCAGAATTTGTTCCGGCAATTTCCAATCTTTCAGGTTTTCGTTTGATTCCCGTTTTTCATCTTGATCTTGCTTGCGCAAGGCCTTTTCTGATTCCATCATGCGCCGGGTAATTTCTTGTTGCCGAAGTAGCGTTTGCGCATTGATTTGCTTGTTTAAAATATCCCGTTCGGTCTCCTCCATTTTCTTCATCATTTCAGCCATACTTTTTCTTCCGTCTTCGCCCATGTCCTTCATCATTTCTTCCATTTGTCGACGTATTTGCTCTTGTTCTGCTGCCATTTGGGCGAGTTTTTTAGATTGTTCCCCGCCTTTCCCCCCTTCTCCTTGACCGGGTTTACCTTGCTTATCGTTTTTCTCTCCCTCTTTCTTTTCCTGCATTTTCTTCTGCATTTCTTCCATTTTCTTCTGCAATCCCAGCTGACGCTTTATCATTTCCTGCATTTGTTCCGGTTTGCTGTTTCCAGGCTTATTGCATTGAGATCCGCCAGAAGAGCCCATGGAGTTCATTTGCTGTTGCATTTGATCTAAGGCCTCGCTAAGCATTAAAGCTAGGTTGTTCAGGCCGGTCATGGCTTCTTGCTGTCTTGAAGCGGTGGTAGGATACATCCGATCTGCCCCTGCTTCAATGGCCGATTGCATGCCGCGCCGAACTTTCAACAGTTCGTCCATCACTACATTTTCCAAATCTGGAACCCGCTTGCTAAGCGCAATCAGAGAGTCTTCCACCTGACGGGCATCGGTTGCCAAGCCCCGCTGTTTCCGTAATACATCCCGCATCAATCCATCGCTTTGCCTGCCGTTTTTGTGTTGATCCAACAAGGCTTCTTGAGAAAAACTCAACTGAAGAACATTGTCCAACAAGGCCCGCAAGTCTTCCATGTTTTCTCCCTGCTGAGCCGAGGCCATGCTTTGCTGCTGTTCCTTCATTTTTTGAGCCATCTTTTTCATTTTTTGGGCCGCTGATTTTTGCTTGGGGCTCGCTTTCTCCGGCTGATTTTTCTGCAGTTCTTCTTGGGCATCGTTCATTTCCTGTTCAATTTCCTGCATTTCATCTTCTTTGGGCAGCTCAAGGTCGTTGGGTTTTTCCAATTCCTTGTTTTTCTCGTCCAGCTCCTTCATTTGTTTTTCAAGGGCTTCGGCCTCTTTTTTCAGCTCGGCCTGTTTCTCGGCCTTGCTGGCATTGTCCTGACTTTTATCTTTTTCAAGGGCTTCTTGCTTCTTTGCCAAATCTTCCATCTGCTGAATGGCTTCCTGCAGGCGCTGTTCTACTTCAAATTGCTTGAACAGTTCTAAGGTTCGGTCCAATTCCCGTTCTACCTGCTCGTTGCTCATCTCCAGCTGATCCATCATTTTCTTCAGCTCTTCTTTCGAGATTTTATCCATGAGCTGTTCCAGCTGTTTCAGCATATTTTCAACCTTACTGTCCTTCAATTCATCTAGTAGTTCCTCGATTTTTTTCTGTTTATCTAAAATAGATTGCTCTGTTTTTGATATATTCTCATTCCTAAGGTTATTTTCCTTTTGTTTTTCTTGAAACTTCTGCATTTCTTCCTGCAGCTTCATGCGTTGTTCCAACAGGGCTTTTAATTGTTGTTTTTCTTGCCAGCCCGGATTTTTCTGGTTCAACAGGTCTCGTTTTAGTTTTTCAGATTGTTCTTTAAGCGATTCCAGCTCTTTGAGCTGTTCTTGCATTCCTTTTTGAATTTGTTCGCTGGCCTCTTTGCGTTCGGCAGCTACTTCTTCCCGGCTTAAAATTCGGTGTTGAACCACGGGCGTTCGTGCAGATTTCGGCCCATTCACCCCATCATTATCCCAAACTACGAAGCAGTACGAAAGCTGATCGCCCAAATTAAATCCCAGGCTGCCTAAATCTACAGGATGTTGAAAACTAAGCAAAGGGTCGCGGCTCAGAACCGGGAGAGCCACACGCTTCCATTCGGAAAAGGGAAGGTTGGGGTCAGAGGAATAGTAAAATGCAATTCGGCTTAGTCCATGGTCGTCTTTTGCTTGTCCAAGAAATAAGATGCGCGACAAGGCTAAGCTGTCGGCCACCGATTCCACTTGAATTTCCGGATAGGCATCAGGAATCACTCGGACTGAATACAAGGCGCTATCGGGCTGACGAAAGCGTTCATTTCCGGCTTTCAGGCCAAGAACAAAGGACTGCATAGCCCGGCGAGAGAAACGGATTTTATTTTCGGCATTCGGATTCATGTGTTGGATACTGTCGGTCCAATACAACCAGATCTGCCGGGCATCTTTCCACAGCATCTCCCAATCCAGTTTGGTTCCTGCCGGAACAGTTAAGTCTTGGGGGTTCAAGACCTCCTCATCCTGCATATTCAGGTAGGAGGGATAATCCAATCTCACCTTCATGTTCAGCAACATTGGCCGGGGCAATACAGATAAGGTGTAATTTCCGGTTTGGTGGTCGCCCGAACTGAAAAAAAAGTTCATGTCGCGGGAGGGATTTTTAAACATGTAGCTGTACACCTGAGGCGCTTCTTCTGTCATGCGGTAGGCGGCTCCACCCAAGTGCAGAAAAAGGACTTCAGGAAGCTCGTTTCCCGACAGTTTAATTTGAAGTTCAAAATCTTGGTGAGCCGGCGTACTTAGGCTGGAGTTTAGAATTTTCACCTGATAGGGAGGAGGTGGCAGATACACCTGTTGATAATTAAACAGGCGTTCAGATCCTTGGGTAATCGCTTCCGGTTGGGCAATCCAAACCAAGGCGAGGACAGATGCAGGAATCAACAGCCAGGGGATTCGCTTTCGGCTCACACTGAAATCAACCGCCCGGTGAAAGGCGAAGGGACTCAGCTGTTGGGTTCGTTGTTCTATGGAAGCCAGCAGCAGCTCTCGGCTATTTCCTTCGGTATTCAACATGTCTTGCAGTTGAAGGGCATTGATGAGGCGGTCGCCGATGCCGTCAAAATGGGCGCCGACCTTCAGTGCCGCTTCGGAATAGCTCATTCTTCGGCGCAATCGGTACAGAGCCAATATTGGCCGCACCACATAATAGCCCAACAAGGCAGCGTTGCCCAACAGAAGGGAGTAAAATAGGGCAGCGCGCACCGGTCGTTCAAAACGCCCCAGGTATTCTGAAAACGTAAACAGCAAAAAAGCGCTGAGGCCAAGCCCCAGAGCAAATAGTCCGCCCCGCAAAAACTCGTTTAGGTAGTACCTGCGAATGTATGCGTCTAATTTTTGCTGAAGTTCGGTAGCGTTGTGCATGAGGGTTAAGCGGCTTGTTAAACGTCAAACGAGCGGTTTAGGTTGCAATGCAGGGGCAAAGAAACCGTTACTTTTTCAGCTTTCCTACTTTGGTAAAAAAACAGTTCAGGCATTACTGCCAACTTTTACCACAGAGGCCGCCAAGGGAGCCGCAAAGTTTCACAAAGGTTTGGGGTTGGATGAGAGCGAACTCATTTTGATGACATCCCTTCTGCGCCCTTTGCGCCGACATTGCGCCCTCTGTGGTAAAAATCCCGGCTCAGGCTTGGCCCACAGTTTTTACCAAAACGCCCAGCAAGAAAGCCGCAACCTTCACAAAGGGAATGTCCTC
>JAQCBQ010000108.1 GCA_027621385.1 Bacteroidota bacterium
TATTTATCGTTCGTCTTATCCAACAAAACCTGGTCGCGCATGCTGCCTCGGTATTCGGGCTCGGTCAACGAAAACTGAACCGGGTCTCCATCGTAAGCCTTCCGCTTCATTTGGTTGATGTACCAATCGGTATTCAACAAACTGAGATTGACTACGCGAACATCGGTGCGCACCCCTTCTACTTCTTGCAAATACCACAATGGGAAGGTATCGTTATCGCCATTGGTGAAGAGCACCGCATTTTTTTCGCAGCTGTTCAAGTAATTGTAGGCAAAATCGCGTGCCGTGTAGCGATTTGAACGGTCATGATCGTCCCAGTTTTGGAAGCCAAACAACACCGGAGCCATAGCTAAGGCAAGCACCGTTGAAGCCAATGCAACGGGTACGCCCGTTTCATTCAGGTATATTTGAGCTCCATGAATCAAGGCCAAAACGCCCATGCCTACCCAAATGCAAAAGGCATAAAACGAACCGGCATAGGCATAATCCCGTTCCCTAGGCTGATAGGGTGTTTGATTCAAATAGATTACAATGGCCAAGCCGGTCAGGAAAAACAGGGCTCCTACCACCGCCGCCCCTCGGGGGTCTCGGTAAATTTGAAATGCCAAACCCAATAGGCCTAAAATCAAGGGCAAGAAATAATAGGTATTTCGACCGGCATTGTTGGCCCATTTTTCAGGCTGATTGTCCTGCGGAATCCCAGTAATCATTTCATCGATAAATGAGATGCCTGAAATCCAATGTCCACTCCCTTGCTCTCCATGCCCTTGAGCATCGTTTTCCCTTCCTACAAAATTCCAAAAGAAATAACGGAAATACATCCAGCGCACCTGATAATTAAAAAAGAAAGACAAGTTCTCTTTCCCACTCGGAATATCCGTTTTAGAAAGCCCGGTCCAGTCTCGGTAAGCGTTTACATGCGAGCCCTGTGGACTATACATACGAGGAAAAACAGTTTGTCTGGATTTTTCATAGGTGTATTTGGACTTGTAATCAATGATTTGATATTCATGGTCAATTCGAAGCGAGGCCTTGTTATTTTGGGCTGCCAAAAACGAATCTGCATCGTATTTGAGTCCGAAACTGGCCAATTCATTGTTTTGCTCATCCTTAACCACATACAGTTTCATACGGATTGGATTCCCTTCCGAAATATCGGTCAGACGAGCATCAAAATACTGACCATAAAACAAGGGACGGTCTCCATACTGATCTCGATTCAAATACGAAATCATGGAATATACGTCCTCCGGGTTGTTTTCATCCATGGGCGTATTGGCCATCGAGCGAATAAAAATCACTCCGTAGGAGGAATACCCCACAATAATAACGGTTACTGCCCAAAGGCCTAAATTAACCAGCGTTTTCCCTGTCTTTTGCGTGTAATAAATACCGGCAGCCAATCCCAGGGCAAGAATCATCAAAGAAACTAGGAATCCTGTACCAAAACTAAACTGCAGGGAATTGGTGAAAAACCGTTCGAAGGTGGCGGTAAACTTAATCGTTCCCGGAATGATTCCATATTGTACAAAAACCAGAATTCCAGCCGAAATCAACAAAGCATATACCAAGCCCTGATTGCTTACCTTGTACTTTTTGTAGTAATACAAAAGACCAATGGCAGGAATGGTTAATAAATTCAATAGGTGGACTCCAATAGAAAGCCCCATCAAATACGCAATCAAAATAATCCATCGATCGGCCCCGGCTTCTCCTCGATCTACTTCAGAATCCCATTTCAACATGGCCCAAAACACCACCGCGGTGAATAAACTGGATGTGGCATACACCTCGCCCTCTACAGCTGAAAACCAAAACGTATCGCTAAAGGTATAGGCCAATGAACCTACCAACGCCGCGCCCAAGGTTTCAACCAAACGAACCGCTGACCATTCTACCTCCTTGCTGTTGTCTTGTACTTTATAGATTTTTTGAACCAAACCGGTAATAGTCCAGAACAAAAAACCAATAGTTAGGGCGCTGCCCACCACCGACAACCAGTTCACCATTATGGCAGCGTTTGAAGGATTGTCGCCCCCTAAGATGATGAATAGCCGACCCAACAGAGCAAATAAGGGAGCACCGGGAGGGTGACCTACCTGCAATTTATGTGCAGAGGCAATGAATTCCCCGCAATCCCAAAAACTAACGGTATCTTCCATGGTCAAACCATACACCACTAAAGCTACCGCAGTCACTACCCAACCAAGGATATGATTTAAAAGGTTAAAGTTCTTTTTAAAGGACATTTCTGTTGATTTTTCTTCAACAAATGTAATAAAATGTCCGGGCTATGCGGGGTCTTTTATTTATTGGAGGGCTGTTCCTGAATGGGCTTAAATTCCAAAGAAACGGAATTTATGCAATACCGCAAGCCGGTTGGTTCGGGGCCGTCTGGGAATACATGGCCCAGATGTCCTCCACACCGACTGCAGACCACCTCCGTTCGAACCATACCATGGCTGTAATCTGGAATTTCAGTAATGGCCTGATTGGTGGAAGGGGCATAGAAACTAGGCCAACCGCAATGTGCATCAAATTTCGTTTCTGAATCAAACAGATGTGCACCACAACCTCCACACAGGTAATTGCCTTTGCTGTCTAATTTATACAAGGCACCGGAATAGGGCCGCTCTGTTCCCTTCAGCCGCAACACACGGTACTGCTCAGGACTTAATTTTTCTTTCCATTCCGAATCCGTTTTTTGCAGTTCAAATTTCATGGGCGTAGAGGATTGTTGGGCGCAGGAGGCTAAGGTCAAAAACCAAAAACAAAGTAAAAAGTGAATAGCTTTTCGCACACTCTATTAACAATGAAAATACCCTGCAGGTTTAACTGAGGTGAAAAATTAATCCCAACACCAAGCCAGCCAAAATAAACATCAGTCGGCGCCATTTATAATGGTGCTCATGCCCAGATTCCAGCAAAATGGTGGTGGCCATGTTCAAAAAAATCCCTGCGGCAAGAGCGGGGAACAGAAGCGCCCAAAATGAACCGTTGGATTGAGACAATATTCCACCCAACAGCATTCCAATGATGGGCATCAGGGCGAAAAGAGCCACCAAGATCAGACGTTGATGCAAAGAAATTCCTTGGCTCCGAAGTAGGTTAGCAAATACAGCCACCACTGGCACACTGTGAAAAGCAATGGCCAAAACCAAAGGATGTTCATAGCTGGGAATGTAATACAAAGGAATTCCCTCTACCAGCCCATGCAAGTAAACGGCAGGCAATACAGCCCAAAGCGACAAGCTTTGTTTCCCGGTATGCGCATGATGGTGGTGATGGGCCATTTCAACGTGCCCATGATCTACTCCTCCTGAAAAAACATCGAAAATAATTTGAACAAAAAAACCGGCCAATACCGCAGCGCCAAGCCAGTGTTGGTGCTCATGAAATACCTCAGGCAATAAATGTGTAATGGTAATGCTCAACAGGAATGACCCGGAGAAGGCCAGCATAAACCCCAGAGAACGTTTACCCAATGGTTTCTGAAGCACCAATATCCCCACCAAAAAGGCGGGGATAAAAATCAACGCTGAAATCATCAACATGGTCGTCATGGCTTTAACTGCATCAGGTATATTAAACGGTCGGAATGCTTGGAATCAAAGGGCCCTAAATTGTAATCTCCCCAAATGGCAGTTATTTCCAATCCGGCATCATCAATCAGGGCATTCAATTCCTGTAGAGTATAAGCCCGAACCTTCTCAAAAAAAGTCCAATTTTGGTCCTGATTTTCAACCCGTATGCGCTTTACAATACATCCATTTTCAACATGTTTCAATGTGCTAAATAGAAAATCCCCTACCCTGCGCTGCTCGGTCACGGGTTCAATCAGACTACTTAGCACTTTCTGACTATTAAAAACATCCAAAACTACCTTACCCTGAGCTCGAACGGCGCTTCGTAAAGCGACAAGCACCGAGCGATTTTCTTCATCGCTCTCAAAGTAACCAAAGCTGGTAAACAGACTCAAGGCCAAATCATATTTAGGTTCTGTCCATGCCCTGCGCATATCCCGAACCTGAAACGTTAAACCAACTGTTGTGAATTTTGATGCCTCTTGTATGCTTGAGGGAGATAAATCAACCCCATGAACTTTTAGTCCTTTAGAATGCAAAAAGCGGGAATGCCGCCCCCTTCCACAGGCCAAATCTAGCACTTCGCTTCCTTCAGGAATTTGAATTATGGCAAGCATCCGATCTAAAAAATCGGCTGCCTCCTCATCATCCCTATGCTTGTAGAGCATGGGATAAAAGGGGGAATCAAACCAAGAGGCATACCAGGGCTCCATCACGCTTTTGCAACTAAGGTGCAAATATAGATCTTTATTGGCAGGGTTGAAACAAGCAAGGGGATTCTCCTAAATCAATACTGGCGGCTGGCCTTTTCAATGAACCCCGGAATGGACGCATCGGTTGGGCGGGCCCGCTGTAGGGTACTCCACAGCATTACCGCTGGGCCCCACTGTTGAGTGGCATAGTATTGTTCTGCCAATTGGGCATAGGCATTCCACAGGCATTCAATTTCTTTAGCCTCAGGGAAGAAGGCTTCTGCCTGACTGGTTCTTCTAAAATCCATTAGTGTTTTTCCTGCCCCATTTTCCATGAAGGTTTGAAGTTCAAAATACAGACCAAGCAACTCGGGGGCTTGAGCGTCTTTTTCACGTCGTTTTTTTTCTTGAAGTTCGGCCATCAATTCCTTCAAAGACTCCATTGCGAGCCTTCGGCATACTGAGTCTTGAGGCGGACAAGGCAACAATTGAAGGAATTCTCGCCTCTGCTTAGGCGTACCAAACGCGGCCAATTTCCCCATCACCAACGGAAAGGCATCTTGTGTTTTTGACATCAGCCAAGTTCCTGAATTTGGTTCGAAGCATTCCGTAAAAAGCACCCATCGATTCAGGCTTTCAATGCAGAGGCAGGGTTTGTTGTTCGTGTCATTTAAATTGGTCTCAAATGCTCGATTTATTTTACGAACATCTGTCCATTTCAGATCGAGATAATGGGTTGGAGTGAATCCCTGCCGAGTAAATTCAAAGGTGTGTTGAGGGCTCTGTCCAATCCAAGCTTCATGGGCATTAGGTCCAATTCGAAGGGCTAAGTCACCCTGGTGATGTTCAATGGGAAGTAGTTGTTGAGCCCAAGCCGTCGCTGAAGCCATCAAAAACAAGCCGAACAACAGAATCCTCATTTTGCAGATTCGGGCCGCATTTGCGGGAAGAATAAAACCTCTTGAATGGAGGTTTGATTGGTCAGCATCATGACCAAGCGATCTATGCCAATCCCCAATCCAGAAGCAGGCGGCATGGCAAACTCCATGCTTTTCAAAAATTCTTCGTCCAAGCTCATGGCATCGGCATCGCCTCTATTGGCTAATTTTAATTGGTCTTCAAACCGTTCCCGTTGGTCGATGGGGTCATTTAGTTCAGAGTAGGCGTTGGCCACTTCTTTCCCACTAATAAACAATTCAAACCGTTCCACAAGACCTTCTTTTGACCTATGCTTCTTGGCCAGGGGCGTCATCTCAATTGGATAATCCGTAATGAAGGTGGGTTGGATTAATGTTTTTTCTACCTTTTCGCCAAAGATTTGGTCAATTAATTTCCCTTTTCCCATATCGGGGCTGGTAGGAATATTCCAGACCTTGCATTGGTTTCGTAATTGCTCTTCATCCATTCCAGAAACATCAATTCCAGTTTGCTGTTGAATGGCCTCAAACAAGGGAATTCTGGCGTAGGGACCTTGAAATTCAAGAATATTTCCGGCATATTCCGCAGTGGTGCGTCCTAAAACGGCTTTTGTTATATGTGCAAGGCAGTCCTCCACCATGCCCATCATCCAGTCATAGTCTTTGTAAGCCACATAAATTTCCATGGAGGTAAATTCAGGATTATGGGTTTTGTCCATTCCTTCATTCCGGAACATTTTTCCTATTTCATATACCCCTTCAAGTCCGCCCACCAACAGACGCTTTAAAAAAAGTTCATTGGCAATTCTCAAATAGAGAGGTACATCTAGAGCCTGATGATGGGTTTTAAATGGCCGGGCAGCAGCTCCACCATGTATGGGCTGCAAGATGGGCGTTTCAACTTCGAGCCAGCCTTGGGCATCAAAGTACGAACGCATGGCTGAAACAATTTTACTGCGGGCTATAAAAGTAGAGCGGATGTCGGGATTGACAATTAAATCCACATAGCGCATTCTGTGCCTTAATTCAGGGTCAGAAAAGGCATCGTACACATTTCCATCCGCATCGGTTTTCACGATGGGGAGCGGTCTAAGGCATTTGCTCAATAGGGTTAACTCTTGAACATGAAGGGTAATTTCACCTACCATAGTCCTGAAAACATAACCCTTCACTCCGATAATATCGCCAATGTCCAGCCATTTTTTAAACAAGGAGTTGTACCCTTCCTTATCGTCTCCCGGGCAAATTTCATCGCGGTTTACGTACAGCTGAATACGCACTCCATCTTGCATCAGTACGGCAAAACTGGCCTTTCCTTGAACCCGCTTGCTCATCAATCTTCCAGCCAAGCATATTTGGGTCCACTGTTCTTTGTTTTCATCGGTAAACGACGATAAAATTTCTTTTGCTGAAGCGTTTACCGGGAACATTTCTGCCGGATAAGGATTGATGCCCGCGGCTCGAATAGATTCCAAAGATTGCCGGCGTATTGCTTCCTGCTCGCTGTAAGATGGTTCAGTATTCATGAACGATTCGAATATAAAACTCTAAAGAAATTTAAGAAAAAGGAGCTTCCTCGTTGTCGCCTTCAAACAAACCAAATCCAGCGGGTTTGCCCTCAAGTGTAGGAGTAGATTCCAATTGAAAATCAGAATTCTCCACGCCCACAGGCTGGTCAGCTGAATCAACTTGATTGGGTACAGCGACATTCACCGGCTCCTGAACAGGTTGAGGAATTGGCTCCGATTGCTTTTCCACCGGGGAAGGAGAAGTTGATTTCTTTTCCATCTGCTTGGGCTTTGTTTTTGGGGAGGGAGAAATGGCGGGAGAGCCAAATCCCAACAGTTCCAATTTTTGCTCCCTTAAGAACATCCCCAATGCGACGGCTTGAACGTGGTTTTCAGGAAAAAATTCCAATTCCCATTCATCGCCCGTTCCTCTTGGCAAGCAGCGTATAGATAACCGCTGGTCTAGGCAATAGTCCATGACATCTTGCATGTGTTTTCGTTTTACCACCACACAGGGGTTCGTACTCATTAAACCACTCATAGAGCCTCTGTTTCTTCTAGGGTTACAGATACCATCTCGTCACCACCTTGTATTAAGTCTAAAATCTCGTCCCCTTCAATCATTTTACCAAAGCAGGTATGAACACCATCCAGGTGGGCCGTAGTAGCCCGATTGTGAACAATAAAAAACTGAGAACCTCCGGTGTCTTTTCCAGCATGTGCCATGCTCAAAACACCGCGCTCATGAAACTGCCGAGGGGCAGAAGTTTCACACTTAATTTTGTAACCGGGTCCCCCCGTTCCATCGCCTCTAGGGCACCCCCCCTGAGCTACAAATCCAGGAATAACGCGGTGAAAGGTTAAACCATCATAAAAGCCACCTTTAATCAGGTTAATAAAGTTTTCAGTGGTACCAGGAGTTTCATTGACAAACAGTTCAAATTTCATTACTCCGTACTTAGTTTCAATCTTTGCATTCATAAAAATCAGTTAAAATGTGGATGCGTTAACAGGCTCTGCCTATCTTTGGGGCAAAACTAATAAAATTGACGCGTTCCATTTGGTTTTTCTTCATCATTCTTATCGGTTTTGGCTGTGGTAGCCGTCTGGAATATTGTTCGAAAGACCCGGAAGTAAACTGGAGCATTATGACTTTATACAACTGGTCGGAAAATCCCTTGGACGCCGTGGCCTTTTACGACCCCAAATCAAGCACGGTCTGGACAGCCGATTCAGCAGGCTTGATGTGGTCTATAAGTCAGGAAATGGCCCTGTTGGGGAAAAGCCTGATGGATGAAGGCCGAGGACATATTTTGGAATTTAAATTATTGAAATCCAGTGCCCCTGAACCTCAATACGCTGAAGCATTCGCCGGCGCAGTTCCTTGGAATAAGATTCCGGAAAACACTTGGGTATTGGATGTTCGGTTAAATATGGGGAAGAAATTGGTACTTCGTACCTGGGCAAAACCCATTGAAAAATCTGAATCTGCTGAGGCTGGCTTAAAATTGCGGGCCAGACAGCTGTGCAATTGTTTAAATGAATTTCATCCAACCCCCTGACCATGAAAAATAAGAGCCTACTTGTTCTTTTTATTGCCGCAAGCACCTTCCTTCAAGCCCAACAGCGTTGCGGCTACAATGAAGTAATTGAAAAACTGGAAGCCCAGAATCAAGGTTTGGCTGTTCGAGCCATCCAAGAGGCTGCCTACCAATTTGCTCAAGAGAATGGACTGCAAAAATCTGGACCTCTGTATAAAATTCCGGTGGTGGTTCATGTGGTTTATATGAGCCCCGAAGAGAATCTGCCGGATTCTTTAATATTTCAACAAATCCAAGTTTTAAACCAAGACTTCAGAAGGTTGAACCCCGATACGGTCTTAACCCGTTCTGAGTTTAAGCCCATGGCA
>JAQCBQ010000109.1 GCA_027621385.1 Bacteroidota bacterium
TTTCCAGTCAATTCAATATCAATAAGCATATTGAGGAATCCATCCGGGTATTGAAATCCATTGGTTCCGCCTCTGAATCCAGACCCTAATTTGGTTTTGAGGCGTTTGGGGTTTGAGCGGCAGGGATTGAACAGCGTTGCCCGCAAGGCTACAGGTCAAGCTGCCGCGAGGTGCGGAGGCGAGCTTGTGAGCCCCCGTAAACCCGCTGGCAGCTAGAGCTGTAGCTGCGGACTACGCGTGAAAGCCCGGCTGCCGCCCAAAAACAAAAATCTAAAAATTACAATTGATCGATGTGCTGTTTCAGCTGCATTTGATGCAGCAGGGTTGCCGCGGCTTCGGTACCCTTATTTCCATGAATTCCACCCGCACGATCCAAGGCCTCCTGCTCCGTATTCACGGTAAGTAAGCCGTAAATGACGGGCTTTTGGCTTTGCAATTGAACCTGCATTACGCCCTGAGTTGTGCCTTGACAGACGTACTCAAAATGGGGCGTTCCGCCGCGAATCACACAGCCAAGTACAATCACAGCATCGGTTTTTTCCAGAAGCCACTGGGCAGCCAGAGGCAACTCCATAGCCCCAGAAACCTGAACAGAGGTGATTTGTGAGGAATCAATGCCTTGCTCCAGCAAATAATCCTGGGCTCCCTGCAGCAATTTCCCTGTAATTTCAGAATTCCAAACGGCCTGAACAATACCAATTTTAAGATGCTGCGTATTGAAATTGCTTGCAATTCCAGTTACGTCTGAAAGGTTTTTGCCGGCAGAAGACATGGCCTTAAAGCCCCTTGGCGGTAGTTAGGCGCAGCAGTTGTTTTTCGCTGTTGCTGCCCTGAAATGAGGTGTAGAAATTATCGCGGATTTCGGTGTACAATTCAATGGCTTTCTCGGTGTTTTTCAACTCCAAATCATAAACCAAGGCGGCCTTTTCCAGGTACATTGGAGCGGTGAATCTGTTCTTTGAATTCCGAGCTGCTTTCACATACAAATCAGCGGCTTCTTGGGCCTTTCCAAGTTCCCATTGGGCATCGCCCTGGCAACCAATCGCCATAGAAGAAAGTACCTGATCTTTACCTTTATAAGCCTGCAAATAATCAATCGCCTTTTGGAAATTCCCCAAATTCAGGTGGCAGAGTCCGGCATACAAATTGGCAACATTTCCAGCGTCGGTGCCTTGCCGGCTGGCGGCCAGTGATTCAAAGCCTTCAAAATCTCCGGCCCTACCTTTAAGAGCCACTTCCAGGGAATCCTGACCAAAGTAATGTTCAGCCATGAACAAGGATTCTGAAGCGGCGATTTCTTCGGGATCTTCAGCCCCATCGCGGGTATAGAGGTAAGCGCCCAGACCCAAGGCCACTACCAATAATGCGCCAAGAACCATTTTTTGGTTCTTGCGAAACCAAGCCTCAGCATCAAATGCCTGTGATTTTTTTACTTCTTCGAATTCTTCTACCATGGTCTGTAGTCTTAATATAAGGGTACAAAAATATACTTTTTGATGCCATTGTCAAATCCAAGCTAGATGATGTGCTGAATACAGGTATAATTTAAGCTTCAAAATGTCAGAAAACTTGGATGATTGGGAAATTTCAAGTGGGCTTGCTGAAGGCCAATTCAACATGAAAAATCCAAGTTCGCATTTGAATCGCGCAAGAAATCATAAAAGGCCGTTTGGGCCCGAATGGCCTCGCCCTGCATTGGAATTCGTTCGGAGCTCATATTGGGTAGCAGTCTACGTGCAGAGAGGTTGTCTTTCCATTGAATTTCCATGAATTCCATCAATTGTTCTTTCCATTGCTGATCGTTCAGCTCGATAACCAATTCGATTCGGTTGAATAAGTTTCGCCCCATCCAATCAGCGCTGCCCATCAGCACACGTTGATATCCCCCATTTTCAAAGCAGAATATGCGGGCATGTTCAAGGTACTTATCTACAATTCGTCGCACTTCGATGCCGTTGGGTTTGAGCCGGCAAATGCTCCGCACCATCACCCGCACCTGAACGCCCGCTTCGGCGGCAAGCTGCAGGTGTTGAATCATACCCTCTTCTTCCAAATTATTCATTTTCAAATAAATGCTTGCCGGTCGGCCTTGCCTTGCGTTTAAAATCTCAACATCAATCTGCCGTTTAAGGTCTGGCACCAAATTGTAGCGCGCCACTAAAATGTGCTTAAAAGGCCAAACCCCTGTGGGTTTATGGAGTTCTTTGAACAGGTGTTCCAGTTCAGAACATACTTCGGGATTTGATGTAAAATAGCCTTGATCGGAATAAATTCGGGCTGTTTTTTCGTTGAAATTCCCTGTTGACACATAGGCATAACTGCGCAAGCGCTTTTTATTTCGGCTTTTGCGCGTCACCAGGCATACCTTGGCGTGCACTTTCAACCCCGGCAAGGAATAAATAATCCGTACTCCGGCCTGTTCCATTTTTTGAGCGGAAACCAAATTGAGCTCTTCGTCAAACCGAGCTTTAACTTCGACAAAAACAGTTACTTTTTTCCCATTTCGTGCCGCATTTATCAACGCCTGAACGATGGATGAGTTTTGTGCAACCCGATATTGGGTGGCTTTGATTTCAACTACCTTGGGATCAAATGCGGCTTGGTTGAAAAACTCAACCACGTAATCGTAGCTTTGGTATGGAAAATGCAGCAACCAATCGCGGTGTTTAATGGCTTCGAACATGGTGCTGAAGGCATCCAATCCCGGAATATTTAGGGGCTGAGGAATTGGGCGTTCCAATCTGGGACTAAATGGATTGGGGAAGCTAAAGAAATCTGAAAACCTATGGTAACGGCCACCTGGAATGGGTTCTCCGTTGGCAAGGCCAAAATACTGAACCATAAAGTTCAACATTCCAGCGGGCATCTTCTCATCGTACAGAAAGCGGCTTGGAATTCCTTCCTTTCGTTTGCTTAGGCTACTGCGAATTTTATCCACCAGGTTTCCCTCAAACTCGTCTTCAATTCCAAGGTCCGCACTTCGTGAAACCTTAAATGAATGAACTTGAACAATGGAATACCCGGGAAAAAGTAGGGCTAGATTCGCCCGAATAACATCATCTAAAAACAACACATCATAGCCTCCATGTCCATCGGCCCGTTGAAAAAACCTGGGTAGCCCGTCTGGAATGGCCAATAAAGCAAACTTGGGTTTCCGAACTGAGTCAGCGTGTTTTAGCGGTCGGCGCGAATGAAGTTCAACCAACAAGTGGATAGAACCGTTGGATAAAAACGGCCGCACCATGCTTTTTTTGAGTAGCGTAGGATGAAGTTCATGCACCACCTGATCCATAAAATACCTACGCACTTCGGTTGACCAAGAACTGGGAATGTCTCCACTTAAATTCAAGCGGATTCCTTCATCTTTAAGCAAGGGAATAATCTGTTGCGAAAAGATTTTTCCAAACTGCTCCTGCTGGCTTTGCACCATTCGGTAAATTTCATCGAGCAAGGCCTTGCTTTCTTCATCTGAATCGGAACATATGGCTTGCAAGGAGGCCACCCGAACCCGAAAAAACTCATCTAAGTTTGAACTGTAGATGGCCAGAAATTTGATGCGTTCAAATAGAGGAACAGAGGGGTCGGCTGCCTCTTCAAGAACTCGGTGATTAAACGTCAGCCAAGACAGGTCACGATCAAATAATGCCCCTGCCATTGTTCATCATTTAGGTTAATGAGCCGCGCAACTGCTTTAGTTGCTTTTCTTATCCAATTCCATGCGCTTCTCCAAAAAGTCCTGAAGTTGTTCTACTCCCAATTTTTTGGCGATGATGGTTTTGTCTTTGTCCAACACATACACTACCGGATAGGAAGACAAATCGTAGATGTTTCTAAAATTAAGGCTGTTTAAATCGGTTTTTAAAGGCACTACAGATTCAGGCTTTTCGCGGATTTCGGGATTGTCAGAAACCGAGATAAAGGTCAGGTTGTGTTCTTTTAAGAATTTCTTCCATTCCTTGGTATCCACTTCTCCTTCCACCGTAAACAATCCAATTCGGTTGGGTTCTAAGAACTCCTTGTACAGGGTTTGCAGTTTGGGAGTGGTTTTTTTGCAGTGGCCACAGGTGGCATCCCAAAAATACAATACCGTGTAATCGTAATTTTGAGCATAGAGGTTATGCCAAACTCCAGCCGTATCGGGTAAAATAATATTGGGGACGCGTTCTTTGCACAACAGGGGTTCCAGTTTTCGGGCCCGCTCCACCACTTTATTCAAAGTCGCCGTGTCCAACCAAACGGCCCGACCGGTTTTGTAATAGGTATTTACCATTTGAACAAAGGCCTTGTCCATGCACATGATGTTTGAACGCTCAAACATGTAGGTTAAGGAGTGCACTACGAACTTGAACATTTCAGGATTGTTCTCCACCTTCTTGATCATTGAAATGGCTTCCGGCAGCAATGAGTCGGCCAATTGAGGCAGCAATTTTTCAAAATAGTAGGTTAGCTTTGGCTCAAATATGGGCGTGCGTAAAATTCTGGAATCGGTTAAGTCAAAGCGGTCGAAATAATGATTGCGTAAGTACCAATAGGGACCGTTTTCATTTTCCTTGCTTTGGGCTTTGGCCATGATGTCGGCAGGAATTTCCGGTTCTTCCATTGCCCGAAAAATGCTGCTCACAAAGGCCTTTGGATATTTAGAAATGGTGTTGTGGCGGTAATCGACCATCACCTTGTTTTCTTCTTTCAATTTGGCTTCAAGATCTTTGCGGGCCGGGTCTTCTTTGTCCATGCCATTCAATTGATTTTGCATGGGCTGGACTTTCTTTTGCACTTTTGAAACAAACCGTAAGTAGTCAAACCAAAGGGTATTCTCAAGGCTGTTTTTTATAACGGCGTTTTCAACAAAATTGGCCGTATCGGTCTCGATGTATAAACTGGGCTCGGCCACCACAAATTCAAACCATTGCATATTGGGCAGTACGAACAAATAAATTCCGCCTTTCAACACATCCGTAGCTCCTTTGCGGGTTAAATGTGTGAACTCTACTTCTCCTTTAGAATTGACGCGGCAGGTATCGCGCACGTATTTCTTTTCCCCCATGTGAAATCCTAGGTAGGCCACCGTGTCTTTAAGGCCTTTAATCTTAAATTTGAAAGAATACTCGGGAAAGGATTCCTGGGCAATTACTGAATTCAATGTAAAAAAGCACGATAAAAGAAATGTCAATCCGATGCTGGCCTTCAGGTTTTTCATGTTTTTCTTGTTTTCAAAGTGGTTTAACATTCAAAGTTAAATAATTGATGCAGAATGAATGGCTTTTAACGAATCATTAACCACAAAGGCAAGCGATTGGTTCAATAACGAGCAGAAAATTCATGTAAATCTGAATTAAACCTAGGTCTTTTGGGGCTTAATCCACTTCCAACGTTTATGGCTCCAAAGCCACTCAGAAGGATGTTGACAGATGTCGGCTTCAAGCAGGTCGGCAAAATGTTGAATAAGAGCCTGGGGCTCTACCTCTCCGCTTCCATCCCATAAGCGCTTAAAATCTACCCGATATCTGTGTGGACTTGGGCAGGAATGAACGCCGGCATATAGAACTGGAATGCGGTATTTTACAGCCAAACTGGCCCAGCCCCCAAAAAAGCTGGTGTTGCATCCAAAAAAATCCGCATAAAATGGGCTGGATTGGGGTCCACTTTGATCGGCCAGAAACGTTAAAGCATAGGGTTCTTTGGTGGTTACAACAAATCGAGCCACCTCATTCATAGGCACCTGAAGCATTCCAAATTTAGAGCGTTGCCGGACCAAAAAATGCGTAATTCTTCGATTGCGTTGGGGCTTATAGACCGTTGCCATTTTAAGGCCCATAACAAATGAAGCCCGCAACCCTGCCCATTCCCAGTTGCCGGTATGCCCCATTAAAACAAAGCAGGTCTTTCCTGCCAATGCATATTGTTCCAACAGGTTATTTTCAGGAAATAGAACAAGCCTTTCCCATTCATCCTTGCCCTTCCCCTTCCCCTGAAGATGCTCAAGGAATAGTCCTGAAAAATAACTGTAGAATTTGCCCCTAATGACCTGAATCTCCTCCTCTGAGGCATGGGGAAATGCCCGTTTCAAATTCGCAGTAACTACTTTTTTTCGGTAGCCAAATACATTTGAAATGAACAAGGCAAGAAGGTTCCGAATTCCGGGAATTCGAGAAACAAGCCAAGCCAGCGCTAAAAAAAAGCGGAACAAGAGGTAGGTTGCCCCCTGCCCGAGCTCCTTCATTACCAGCTGAATACGTTGGTATTCAAATGAGACAAATCCTGATGTGGATTCACACACATCACCGGAATCATGGCCTCATTGTTAATCAATTCTTCTTCCGTGCGGCCAAAAAATAAATCTACAATGTTGACCTCGTCCGGGCGAGAAGAGATTACGATTAGATCTGCTGCAATAGCGGTTGCATGGCGTACTACGGCTTTAGGGAAATCTCCTTTGGCTTCTTCATGCTGCACCACGTTCACCTTCACGCCGTTCTTTTCGAACAGTTCTTTCGCAAAGCGTACGTTATTCGCAATATTGGCCGATAAGGCCTTGTCGGAGGAATAGTCGGCATAAATGCAGATGGCTGCATCAAAATATTTGGCAACAGCAGATGCGTAGGCCAATTTATTTTTCCCGAATTTATTTTCATCGACTGGCACAACGATGGAAGAGTAACCCTCGGCATCTGGGGCCTTCATTTGCACCACTATGCCGGGGGCATGGCAGCCTTCCAATATGCGTAAAACATCTGCGCCTAAAAAGCGCTGCATCCCATACACCCCATGGGTTCCCAACACCACTAAATCCGCCTTTTCTTCGTTTACAAATTCACTGATGGAGGTAAAAATACTGCCTTCACGAATTTCAAAAATGGTTTCGACCCCGTTGCTGTTGGTATTTTCAACGCAAATTTGAGATAATTTATCTCGAAGTTGAACCTCAGTTATCCCTTTTTTCTTAATGATGGAGCGGCTTTCGCTGTTCAAAATATGGATCAAAGCTACCTTATCGTTGCCCACCTTTGCCATGGAAGAGGCATGGTTCACAGCAGAATCGGCTTCTGGGGTAAAATCGTAAGGAACTACAATTAAATCTTGGTGTTGTTTACTTAGCATGGCATTAGGTTTGTACGACAAAAGTAATGTAATCGAGCATTATAGATTATGAGTTTTGTCACTTTAATTAAAAAGAGGCCCGAAAGCCTCTGTTGTGCCGAAGGCCGGACTCGAACCGGCACGTCTTGCGACACACGCCTCTGAAACGTGCGTGTCTACCAATTTCACCACTTCGGCAATTCGAATTCAAAGGTAAAATATCTTTACTTTTGTGTATGCCTCTGAAAAAAAATATCCGTTATTCCCTGTTTGCTTTGGCCATGTTTTTATGTGTGGCTGAAGGGACTTTTGCTCAAGACCCGATACAGTGGAAAGCCATTTTAACCGACACCACTCACCTAAAACGAACCATAGGGCATACCTATCGGGCCTTCCCGGTTCCGGCCATCGGTGCGGGTCTTTTTCGCAGCGATACGCTGTTGGCTGCTCGGCTGGAAGGCCTGCATAAATGGCCCAATGGCAATCTAATCAATGAACACAACTATTTTCATTTGGGCGGCAACTCCATGGGCATTACATCCTACATCGCAGGCCGCTTGGTTGAAGCCGGAAAATTAACCTGGAACACCTCATTTTTCGATGTGTTTCCTGCCCTTAAAAAAAGAGCGCATCCCAGCTATCCCAATTTCACCTTGGCAGATTTACTTAGCCACCGAGCTCAGGTGGCCGAACTGGCCCGCCCGGCCGATTTCCAGTCCATTCCACCCTTTAAAGGAAATGCCCTTCAAAAGCGGGCAAAATTCGCAGTCTGGCTGTTATCGAAACCCCCGCTGGATTCTGGAATTCACTATTCCAATGGAGGCTACGCCTTGGCTGCGTTTATGATGGAATATGCCACAGGAAAATCCTTCCCTGAGCTTTTAAACCAATATATAAAGAAGGGGCTGGGCCTAAGCTATGCGATTGGTTGGCCGAATCGGATTAGTCCCGCCCAACCCTGGGGGCATTGGAAAACCGATGCAAAAAGTGCCTTTTTCAGTCCGGTACCTCCCTCAACCACCTATCAACTTCCCATTTGGCTGGCTTCCGCTGGCGACATCAGCATGCCGCTTTGGGATTACACCCTATTTCTGAAGCATCAATTGCGCGGCTTGAAGGGCAAAAATTCCGATATGTCGAAGAAAACCTACGAGTTTATTCATTTTGGCCGCGAAACCTTTGGAATGGGCTGGTTAAATCGCCGCGATCCTGCCACCCGAATTTCTACCCACGACGGCAGCGCAGGCAATTTCTATTGCCACGTCTCCCTATTTCCAGACATTGATTTGGGCGTGGTGGTCCTCACAAATGCAGAAGGGAAATCTGCCACTCAAGCCGTAGCTTTCGTTCGGGAATCCTTATTGAATAAGTTGTTCCAGTATGATATGCCGGAAATGCCCAAACCTACCTTTCCGGGCGAACATCCCTTTTTTGAGGTCCACGAAAAATACCATCCTCACCACTAATTTATTTTGGGGGGCGGCTGTTCCTGCTATCACTTGTACCTCCTTTCCAA
>JAQCBQ010000110.1 GCA_027621385.1 Bacteroidota bacterium
CCGAATAGGGTACATTCTTCATCCGGATTTCTTGCCGAACAACCTCCACAACAATCGGCTTTTCTTCGCCGGGACGCATCAATTCCAACTGAGCGGAAGTGCCCGGAGCCCCCCGCAACAGTTTAACAACATCGTCGGTGTTTTTATCGATCACTGAGGTTCCATTCACCTTTACCATTTTATCTCCAGGCCTAAGACCTGCTGTTTGCGCGGGAGTATCCTCATACGGCTCTACAATGGTGACATACCGTCCAAATTTCCGAACCACAGCTCCAATCCCACCATATTGCCCGGTGGTTGACATCCGGTGGTTCTCGATTTCCGATTCAGGAATAAATGTGGTGTAGGGATCCAACGACTCCAGCATGGAACCAATGGCCGATTCGGTTAGGGTGCCCGGACTAATTGGATCGACATAATAGGTGTCGAGTTCCCGCATCAGGGTAGAAAAAATCTCTAAATTCTTTGAGATTTCGAAGGATTGCGCGAAGCCAAAGGTCAACACAGCCAAAACCACTCCCAGCAGGGCCGAAATCCAAGGAGTTTTAAAACGAATCAAGCGCTTAAATGACTTCATTGGGTAAATGTACATAGATTTTCAAAAGCACTAATTGGGAACGGCAACATACCTGATTTGGTATGCGAATTTGCTCCTTGCTTCAAATTTCAATTGCTACCTTTACCTATGGCCTTCCGGTTTTTTTGGCTCTCCGTTTTTATCCTGGTAAGTACTGCCCAATCTGCTTGGATTTGGGGGCAAAATTTAACCTTCCCAAAACGGCAAATGTCAGTCCTACTTGGGCATTCCATGCGGGGTTGGTTCAACCACGGCGACAGCCTTGAATTGTGGTTGGATTCCACTGCGAAAATGCCCTTAAACAGAGGAGATTTCGCAATTTTGAACAAGGGCGGAAATCCAAAAATTCCTATTCTTAAAAAAATTGTGGGACTACCTGGCGATTCCCTCTACCTTGGGGGAGCAGATTCCTGTTTTTTGTTCATCAATGGCAGTCCCGTTCGCGGCCCTTCAGGTGCCGAATTGAAATTTCCTTTGAAGCGCAAAAAACTGATAATTAGTATGTTAAAAAGAATCAAAGGCGTCTTACCGCCCGCATTGTTTTGGGTTACCGGCAGCAGTCCCGGCACCCACGACAGCAGTCTTTTTGGCCCGGTTCACCGCTCCCAAATCATGGGAATTGCTAAACCCCACGTTTTGCCCTAGCCCAATTTCAAGGATGCACATTCGGCATGTGGTTTTTTTAACTTTGGTTAACAAAACGAAAGGCCATGTTCTCCCCTACCTGGTTTGCACTTGATTTCCCAAACAGAATACCATGCAATAGGTTTTCTCCTACCTCAGCCCTGCAAATAGTTGGATTACATACTGATAATGGATTAAAATTGGGGGATTTGCCAACAAAACTGAAATTTAATTGCATCGAAATACACTTGTTTGTTTCTTTGTCCCAACTTAGGCCTGCCGCAGTAGAAAGAGAATGGAAAGAGTAAGTTTGCCCGATATTGTAGGCTTAGCACAAATTAGTTTGGAAAAATCCGAACCAAAAGAGTGGTTGCGCCATCAACTGTCCGATAAAGAACCTGTAAATTCAATTGCTAGCGGAGCCTTAAATTATTTGGAGGAAAACCAGTACGATCCCATTCTGCTCCTAACCTTACTGCAACAAAACAAAGTGGTTCATCCGATAATTGATTCTCAATATTCAGAACCCATCCGCGTAAAGGGCTGGGGCCGAAGAACCGTCCTTGGAATAGGTATTGTAGCGCTTTTGTTGGTGGTATTCATCTACCTCCGCTTTACCCAAGGCTGAAGTTTGCCCATTCCTCAGCTAAATTAGGCCTAGTAAAAACGTGTCTGCTGTTTCTACGTCCTTTATTCTATAAAAGAAAGCGCTCTAAGAGCTCTTCGGTTTCCTGAAAAAGACGAGCGGCATCCGCCTCATTTCGCGCGGCTGCCGATGGCTTTGTGATTTGGCGCCGATGAAAATAGCTTCCCGATGCCGGCAATTGGTCTTCGGGAAGCGTTGACAGCCAAAGGCTGTTGTCGGCACCTTCCTGAACAGAAATTCCTTTGAATAGGGTGATTGCATTCCAGATGGCCCCCATCCATCCGGCGCTGTTTTTACTTCCAATGTGTGTTTTTACTACACCCGGATGGACCGCATAGATTTTGGGGTCTTGGCCGGCATTCCATTTCTTTGATAAATATAGGGTATGCATGACCTGAGCAAGCTTCGATTGAGCATAGGCCTTTAAAATAAAATACCCCCGTTGTGCCTGTAGATTTCCCCAATCCAATTTGCCATGGTAATGGGCGGTACTGGCCAAATGAATTATACGCGCCGAAGTGCTCTTGCGCAACTGGGGCTCAAGCAGTTTGGTCAACAAAAAGGGGCTTAGGTAGTTGACAACCCAGGTCAGCTCAAAACCTTGGGGCCCAACCTGCCTGGCCCCATTGGCTCCACCCGCATTATGAATCAACAAATCCAATCGATCAAACGGAAATGATTTAGCCAAGGCTTTAACCTGCTCTAAATCACTAAGGTCAGCCAACTGTGGAACGAAGTGTTCCGGGAACTGCTCCTGAAGTTGGTTTAATGCCGATTGGCGCCGACCAACGCCCAACACCGTAAATCCCTGCCGAATAAGTCCACCTGCGATTTCAAGTCCTATGCCGGAAGTTGCTCCGGTGACCAATGCTATTTTTTGATTACTCATTTGACTCAGGAAATAGGTGCAGTACAACCATGGTTAATTCTTGAACCAATTGATTCGATAAGGTATGAAAACTAAAATACCATTCTACCTTTCCATATCCTTTTTCAGGCCTTGCTTCCCAACCCATAACCTTGGCTTCACAGGTTAAAACCTGTCCCGGCCTAACCGGCTGCACCATGTTCCAATTGGAAATCCCTCTCCCCGCCAATACGCTATCTTTAAATCGGGGAATCCATTCCCTCAGATAAATGGCATGGAAAGGATGTGGCCCAGAGGCAATGATTCCTCCAAAAGGACCTTGAACAGCAGCCTCTATGGACGTATGCCAGGGAATTGGATCATAGCTCTTCGCAAATTCGATGATTTCAGATTCACTAAAATGAATCTGTCCAAAGTCGAAGGTTTGGCCCGGGTGCAAGTCAAGAAACGATAATTTCTTCATGCCTTGAAGGTACGAAAATGGGGATGGGTGGCAAGGGCCAACATTTCCCGATCGCCTTTTGAATCACCATAGGCATGAATCTCGGTAAAGGAGTTCAGATCAAAAAGTTCTTTTATCCGATTTGCCTTTTCAAGTCCATAGCAATTGGCTCCTTTAAATTTCCCGCTAAATACTCCATCTTCGATGTGCATTCGCGTGCAAATCACGGTAGAAATGCCCAACCGATCACCAAATTCTTCCATCCACCATTCGGGACTGGCCGTTACCAAGGCCATGCTGCTCCCCAATTTCTTATGCTCTTCAATGGCCTTTAGGGCCTGAGAATACAACCTAGGCCAGATTCGATTGAGCATGGCATGGCCTTGTTCTCTCAATGCCTGTTCAGATTGCCCTTTATAAAATCGAGCCAAGAGCAATTCCTTGGCTTCTCCGTTCTGCATTGCCCCCAATTTCCACTTCAAAATAGGAATTCGGCAATCCCATACCGGCTTAAATCGGCCCCAGCGTCCATGGGTTTGGGAAAAGAAATCCCAAAGTGTGTCGCCGGGCAATAGTGTTCCGTCAACATCAAATAAGGCCAGACGGCTAGGTTTATCTTCGGATGCAGCGAACACGGCCTGAATACGAGGTTTTATTTTGATTGTTTCCGGCATCGCAGCATACCGATTGAAATTGGTGGGTTTGTGCCAGCGAGGTGGCCAATCCCCCACCTCCGGCATACTCATTGCTGCTCCAGTAATCTCCGGAATTCAAGGTCATGTTGAAGGTGGTTTTATTTCCATTTAACACCAACAATTCACTGTAAGACGGCAAATACCAATCGGAGTATCCATAGGCAATTAAATCGCTGCACACCTTGGCGGCATAGGTTCCATTGCCCTGATTCGCTACAATTGCCGCCGTATTTATGGCTCCGTCGTTTCCGCTTTGAATTCCAATAAAGGTTTGAGTATTGGACCATTTGCCGGTAAAATTATCGGTGGGGTGTACCGTTACAATTTGATTGCTGTTGTTGATGTAGCCGGGCAAAGGGGTAAAGCTCACCTGATTTCCATACGAGGTTCCGGCGGCGTTGCTGGCAAAGGCCCGCACATAATACAGGGTTCCGGCGCTAAGTCCGGTGAGGTTGGCTGAAAAGTTTCCGGTTCCAGTGCCCGAGTTGACCACGGAATTGGCCGTTGTGGGCAGTGGTGTTGTTGCATAGCAAAGACCTCGAGCAGTAACGGGACTGCCCCCGGCATTGCTCACCGTCCCCGTTCCGGTTCGGCTGCTTCCGGAATTCGAACCGGAAAAGGTAAACACCGAATCTGTACTCACCAATGGCGGACAGCCTCCCCAGGTTAATACCCCATTGCAGATGTTCAATGTCTGCCCATAGCTTCCGGGGGGAAGCAGTTGCCATTGATTGCCATCCCAATACAAAATCTCACCGGCATTGTTTCCGTTGGGCAAGGCATTGCTTTGCAAGGAATCGCCGCAGAGCTCTACCCAGGCACTGCCGTTGAAAAAATTCTCACATTGGGTACTGGTATTGAAAATTCGAAGCCCGGCAGCCGGAGCTACAATGGAATCGCGTTGGCCCGTGGTTAAGCGGGGTGGCAATAAGCCCTTTTGTTGCGAAGCCAATTCCAGCACGGCGCTGGGATGTGGGGGGCCTGAGGGCAAACCTATTTTGGCTTGACCAAAAACCGCGGCATGTGCAGCGAAAAAAAATCCAATAATGCAGTACGCTTTCATTTTTTAACGTTAAGTTTAGAGAACCTAAAGTTCGGTTGGACCGCCTTTTGCTTTTACGAATGTAATGCAGCCTACCTTCAATTACAACCGAAGCCCCATGCCAAGTCCGTACAGCAAGGATGGCTCTCCGTCGGAATAATCCAATCGGACGCCAAGAGCCGGCGACAGCGTAAATCGGCGGAATGGCTGGTAGTTGACACGTAAGGTTAAGGCTCCACCCAATGAGGTACGGGAGTTGTTTCTAAAATTGTAATCGGCACGAAGGATGGCAAGTGAGGGAGCCACTTCCAGGCGGGGATGTGGGAACATATGTACCGTAATTCCTTCTGGAATACACAGGCCCAAAAGAAACAAGGACAATAAATCTTCTTCCTGATCTCCTACGGCCCAGGGGTCACCCATGAGTTCGCTGAACACCATGGAAGCCCCCGGCACTTGGGTGTAGAAATTACCTGCATGGTTTTCCCCAAATAAAAATTGCCAGTCCACGCTAAGGGCAGAACTCCAGAACCATTCAATGCGGAATCCAAACCCCGGAGCCTGGTAATTCTCTTGTTGTATTACTTCCAGCAAAGCTCCGATGCGGACTTGCCCTCCTTCAGGCTGGAAATCATCCAAGTCGAAGTTCTTTTTGGGTTTGGAATATTTTACCACCGGTACATCCTCCACAATTTCAACCATAAAGACCACCCGTTCAGATACCAATTCATCTACCTCCTCCAATACCCTCCATTCTATTCGCTTTTTACCGGAACGAATTCCACGGCCTACATCGCCTGTTACTTTTCGTAGGGGAGCAGAAAAAGAACGGCCACCATCGGTACTGACCGTCAAGCGGATTTCTTGGGGAGTGTTTGCTTCTAAGACATATTCAATGATGATGTTCTTGCCCTCTTGAGTCATTTCAACATCCCTAACACTTTGAGCATGGAGTGAAGACAAAACCCCAAAAAAGGATGTTAAAACAAGTAGAGAAAAGCTGCGCATTCGATTAATTTGGAAAGCAAAAATAGGTATTTAAAAAATGGTTGATGAATCTTTTTTAACTTTGAGGTGTATTAATACAGGTTCGCATGGCAATCAAAAACATTGGCTTAATTTTATTTGTGCTCGTTTTTTCGAGTACCTTAACAGCTCAAAAGAAGGCCTTGAGCAAGCCCTCACCCGTCAGCATTAAACCCAAAATAGAGCCGCCCATACTGCAAGTTGTAGATGGTTCGTTGCGGTTCAGCGATGCCAATGGGAATAAGGCCATTGATGCCAATGAACTGTCGCACCTGGAATTCAGCTTGAAAAACAGCGGGTTTGGTGATGGTTTGAATTTGGTTGCCAAACTGCAATCAACGGGAACAACCCAAGGCATTCGGTTGGATTCCAAAATTAATTTGGAGCGAGTACCCAAATCGGGCACAACAACCTACCGGATTCCTATTCAATCCGACATGAATACAGCTCAAGGAAAACTGTCGATAAATGTGGTGGTCGAAGAGCCCAACGGCTTTAATCCGCCTCCCTTTTCCTTAGATATTGAAACCCGAGCATTTCAGGCTCCTTTGGTGAAAGTAGCTGATTTTAGCCTTTCCGGAGACGGGGTTTTAAAGCCCATGTCTAAGTTTGACCTGCAAATTTTGGTTCAAAATACTGGGCAAGGTGTCGCAAAAGATGTTAGTTTGTCCTTCAAGCTCCCCGAAAACGTATTGCTGTTAGAAGGGGAAGAAGCGCAGCGCATCAGTCAATTGCAACCGGGAGAAACCCGCAGCCTGAAATTTGGAGTAATTATCAATGCGAAATACAACCTGTCTACCGTTCCTGTTTCTCTTAGCATACGCGAATCGTTTGGTAAATATGCAGAAAACTGGAGCCAAGCATTCGCTATGAATCAGCAAATGGCGGCCCCAAGAAAATTGGTAGTAGAAGCTCAAGCTCAAGAAAAAATCAACATTGAAGAGGCCTCGCTGAAGAGCGATGTAGACCGTAACATTCCTAAAACATCGAAACGCAATCCCAAGCGCCTTGCCTTAGTCATCGGGAACGAAGATTATGCAAGCCGGGCCTCGGGCCTCAGCAAAGCCATCAATGTCGATTATGCCGAAAACGATGCAGTGATTTATGCGGAATACCTAAAACAAAGCTTCGGACTGGATGAAGGAAACATCAAGTTGCTGCGCAATGCCACTTCGGGCGAAATGCGCAGTGGTCTGGACTGGCTAGCCAATTTAACCCGAGCCATAGGACCTGAAACTGAACTGTACTTTTTTTATAGTGGACATGGTTTGCCTTCAGATGGAGACAACCTCCCCTATTTGATTCCTGTTGATATTTCGGGCGACCGACCAGAGATGGGCATCGCATTGAAGGACGTGTATCAGCAACTTTCCATGCACACTTCCGCGAAAATTACGGTGGTACTGGATGCTTGCTTTTCCGGTGGAGCCAGAAATGAGGAGCTGGTGGCCAAAAAGGGCATTCGCGTCCGCCCAAAAGAGGGGTCAATCCCGAACAACATGGTAGTATTAACCTCTTCCAGTGGAAGTCAAAGCAGTGCCGTTTTTCAGGAAAAAAAGCATGGATTTTTAACCTATTTTCTGCTGAAGGGAATTCAAACCCAGGGTGTGGGGGCAAGCTATGCCGACTTGTTTAATTACGCCCGCTCAGAGGTCGATAAAGAAACCGCCCGCCAAGGAAAAATCCAGCAACCTCAAATTCTTACTCCCCCGAATTTCGAAGACTGGCAAACTTGGACAGTACAATAAATAGGGTGCCGAGCAAAAGTATCGTCCTGCTATTTTGGACCTTGGCTATAGGCCTGTTTGCTCAAAAAACAGAGCGAATTGAAGCCTGTGGGCGTTGTGCTATGGGCAACAATCAAACCTTGCAAGAAGTTCAACAATGTGCCTTGGACAAAGCCTTTGAAGAAGCCTTGAATAAAGCCGGCGTGCCTTTGGAGGTGAGTGGAAGTACCCAAATGCAGCAATCTGAAAGCGGAAACGCCTACACCGAGGCCTTTTCAAAAGTAGTGCAAACCCAATACAAAGGAGGAATTACGGATTTTAAAGAACTCGGCGAAATTCGTAAAACCATCAATGAATTTAATCTTGTAGAACTTGAGCGCTGCATCCGTGCTACGGTGGTGCATTACAAAACCAAGTCCGATCCGGCATTCATGCACCGGGTGACCGGAATTTTACCCGCCTATCCATACGAAGCTCTGCTTCAATTTCAGGTTCAATCTCCGGGAAGCTACATGCTGGGATATTTGTTGCAAGGCGATTCTGCCATTCAATTTTATCCAAATCCGTATGAACGGCAGGTGTTTTTAGCTCCGGAAACCCTACATGCATTTCCAAGCCCAAAATCTCAGAGCGAGTATTTTATTGAAAATTCGCAGCCCAAAGAGGCCAAATCCATTTTGTTGTTGTTTTTAAAAGAAGCGACTCCAGCGCCTCCGGTTCAATTGCGCCAGGAACTGATGCGCTGGATAGACGGCATAGAACCTTCACAGCGGGAAGTACTCAACTTCCCCATCATTCTGTCCTCAAAAAAATAATTGAACGAATTGAGTTGGGTCACGATTGGCCGCGGCAGGGATTGAAGAGGATAGGCCGCGCGGGGCAGCCGGCAGCT